>CAZREK010000001.1:0-23779 GCA_964598965.1 uncultured Bifidobacterium sp.
ACGCGCAAGGTGGACACGATCGTGCTGGACAAGACCGGCACCGTCACCACCGGCACGATGGCCGTGGTGGGTGTGCACCCGACGGCGCGCATCGACCGCGCCGGGTTGCTGCTGCTGGCGGGCGCAGTGGAGCACGGCAGTGAGCACCCGATCGCGGTCGCCATCGCCCGCGCTGCACGCGAGGAGGTCGGTGAACTGCCCGAGGTGCAGTCGTTCACCGCCGAGGTGGGCGTGGGCGCTCACGGCGTGGTGGACGGCCGCACGATCAGCGTCGGCCGCGCCCGCCCCGAGGATCATCCCGACGACGCGGGCGCCACCACGGTGGTGGCCGTCCGCGAAGGCGAGCAGCTGTTGGGCACGATCACCGTGGCCGACACCGTGAAGCCCACCAGCGCCGCCGCCATCGCCCGCCTGCGCGAACTCGGCCTGCGCCCCATCCTGCTGACCGGCGACAACGCCACCGTCGCCCACGCCGTGGCCGCGGAGGTGGGCATCTACGAGGCAGACGTGATCTCCGGTGTGCTGCCCGCGCAGAAGGTGGCCGAGGTGCGCCACCTGCAGTCGCAAGGGCGCGTGGTGGCGATGGTGGGCGACGGCGTCAACGACGCGGCCGCGCTGGCCCAGGCCGACCTGGGCATCGCGATGGGCAGCGGCACGGACGTGGCCATCGAGGCCAGCGACCTCACCCTCGTGCGCGCCGACCTGCACACCGCGGCCGACGCCATCCGCCTCAGCCGGCGCACGCTGGCGATCATCAAGGGCAACTTGTTCTGGGCGTTCGCCTACAACGTGGCCGCGCTGCCGCTGGCGATGACCTGGACCCTGTCACCGGTGGTGGCCGGGGCAGCGATGGCGTTCAGCAGCGTCTTCGTGGTCAGCAACAGCTTGCGCCTGCGCCGCTTCCAACCGGCCGCCTGAACGAACCCGTCACGCCGCCAGCGCGCTGCCGCGCAGGCGGTGCACCAACGCCAGCTTGTGGTTGCGCACCGTGCGCTCGCTGATGTCCAACGCGGCCGCGACTTCCTCGGTGCTGCGACCGCTGAGCAGCAACCCCAGCAGCCGGCGGTCGAGGTCGGTGAGATCGGGTGCTGCGGCAGCGATCTCCACCAACTCCTCCATCGCATCGAGCGCAGCGGGGTCGCAGGGCTGGTCGAGACGAAGCCCGTCGACCGGAACCTGCACCAGCGCGCGCCGCGTGTCGCGGCGGAACGCGTGGTACTCGCAGTCACGCAGGAGGTTGGCGACGAGGTGATGCGGCCGGCGCTCGACCGGGAAGGTGCGGATCACCAACCAGGCCGCAGCCACCAACTCGGCCAACGCATCGCCGTCGTGACGCCGCTGCCACCGCTTTGCGGCCGCCACCAACCCCGGCAGCAGCCGCTGCAGCACCACCCGCGTCGCCACGTCGTCCGTGCGGGCCAGCACCACCAACCGAGTCAGGACAGCCTCCTGCGCGGCCGGGCTGCTGCCGACGGAGAGGCGCTCGCTGGCCGAGGCGTACCAACCGGTGGCGCGGACCACGTCGTCCAAGGTGTCCACCTGGTCGACGAGTGACCAGCCACGGGCAGTAGCGACGGCGTCGCGACGCACGCTGAGATCGTTCCACTCACGGCTGAGACGGAAGAGCAGTTCGTAGTTGTGCGGAAGTCGTTGTGTCATGGGCGGATCGTGCGGGTGACCCCTCACAGCGCCCCTCACCGCCAGCCTCACCGAGCCACTCACCCGGCACCGATGGCGCCGGATATGTTCGAAATCTCGCCGCGCGGTCTGCCGCTGCGGCCGATTCGTCGTCCTCAGTAGGGCATGACGACCAGCGACACCGCTTCCGCGCTGTGGGCCGCCACCTGGGTGGCCGGCCCCGATGCCGGCCGAACTGTCCCACTCGCACCTGGGCGCCACTTCATCGGGCGGTCGCCTCGCGCTGCTGTGCGAGCCGATGACCCTGGGTTGGAGCCGCACCATGCGCAGCTGACGATCGGCCCCGACCAGTTGGAGTTGACCCAGCTTGCCGGCGGCACGCGACTGACGGTCGACGGGGCCGTGGTCAGCGGCACTGCGCGCATCACCTCCGGCGCGTGGGTGGAGATCGGCGGCAGCCTGTTGCGACTGGGGCCGGGACCGGTACCGGCCGCCGAGCGACCTGCCACCGTGCACGGCCACGACTTGGTTCGTGCGCCGCGGCTGTTGCCAGCACCGGTGGCGGCGGTCCACGCGTCGCCCGACGACGGGCGTGTGGACGTCGTCGAGGCACCCGGCGTCGCCGCTCTCATGCCGACGCTGTTCGGTGCCGCCGGCGCCGGCGCGTTGGCGCTGCTGATGCACCAACCACTGTTCTTCGTCTTCGGGTTGCTCGGCGCGTCGGTGGGTGTCGCCAGTTGGGTGACGCAGCGCGTCGCGGCTGCACGTCGGCGGCGCCGAACAGCGGCCGCGCACACACGTGACCTCGCCGATCTTGCCGCCGCGCAGCGTGTGCATCGGGAAGCGACTCGTCGTGCTCACGAAGCCTCGGCCGCAACGCTGGTTTCCGCGGTGACAGCGATCGAGTCGCGCACACAGCGGCTGTGGTCGCGCAGAGCGACCGAGACCGACGCGTTCGTCGTCTCGCTCGGCCTGGGTGACGTCACCACCGACGACGGTGACACGCTGTCCGCAGTCGCCGTACCGGTGACGCTCGGGCCGGCGACTCGCCTTGCGGTCGCTGGCTGCCAGGCCGCGGCTCTCACTCGCAGCCTGGTGGTGCAGGTGGCCGCGCACTGGGGGCCGGCGGACGTGCGGATCGTCGTGATCACCGACAACCCGGCCGAGTGGTCGTGGCTGCAGGGCCTGCCGCACTGCACGCTCCCCGACGGCACGACCGCCGTCGTCGGCGAGACGGCGCTGGCAACCACGCTGACCGACCTCGCGGCACACCACGGGCACCTCGTGTTGATCACCGACAAGCTCGGCGCACTGACCACGCGCACCTCACCTCTGCGTCGCGCGATCGCCGACCCCACGCAGCACGCGCTGATCGCAGTGCTGACCGGCGACACCGACGTTCCGCATGTCTGCACCAGCGCGGTGCACACGCGAGCGGTCACCGCGCGGTGGGAGCCTTCGTCCGCCAGCGAAGCCACGACGGTGGTGCGTACGGCCGGGTTGGGTGTCGCTGGCGCGCTGGCCTGCGTGCGAGCACTCACCGACCTCACCGACCCGGAGGACCCGCTCGCGGCGACCGCGAGCGTGCCGCGCGATGTCTCGTTGACCGAGCTGCTGGGTGGCCTTCCGAGCGCACACGAGATAGCGCGCACGTGGGCCACCGAGGGCAACGACCCGTCGCCGCGCGCGCTGATCGGGGTCGCCGCGGACGGTCTGGTGGACATCGACCTGGTGCGCGACGGGCCGCACGGGCTGATCGCCGGCACCACCGGTGCGGGCAAGAGCGAGCTGTTGCGCACCCTGGTGGTGGGAATGGCGGCGAACTCGTCGCCCGATCACCTGGCGTTGGTGTTGGTGGATTACAAGGGCGGCGCGACCTTCGACGCGTGCGCCACCCTGCCGCACGTAGTGGGTGTCATCACCGACCTCGACGAGCACCTCGCCGATCGCGCGCTGCGCAGCCTGCACGCAGAGCTGCGCCGTCGCGAGGCCGTCCTGCGCGAGCACGGGGCAAGCGACCTCGGTGCACTAGCGGCGCGCGGCGGCAACTCGCTGCCTCGGTTGGTGGTGGTGGTCGACGAATTCGCGGCTCTCGCCGCCGAGCAGCCCGAGTTCCTGCACGCGCTCGTCGGTGTCGCCCAACGCGGGCGCAGCCTCGGCGTGCACCTGCTGCTCGCCACGCAGCGGCCGAGTGGTGTCGTCAGCGACGACGTTCGCGCCAACACCAACCTGCGGCTTGCGCTGCGACTGCACGACGCTGCCGACGCGCTCGACGTGGTCGGCGTGACGACGCCGGCGACGCTGCCGCGCCAACTGGCAGGTCGCGGCGTCCTGCGCCTCGGCCCGGACGAACACCTCGTCTTCCACGCCGCGCGGTGCACGGCTCGCGAACCGGGCCGCTTGTCGGCGCTCGACGTTCTCGCGCACGCCATCCGCCAAGCAGCAGAGATCGGTGACTACGCGCCGCCGGCTTCGCCCTGGCAGCCGCCGTTGCCCGAAGTGCTGACTCGCCCGCTGGCAGACGCGGCATCAGCCTGGCCGGGCGACGCGCTGGGCATCATCGACGACCCGGACCACCAACGCCTGCTGCCGCTGCAGTGGCACCCGCGCGACGGTCACTTGTTGGCCGTCGGCAGCCCGGGCAGTGGGGTCAGCTCGACCCTGGCCACGTTGGCGGCGCGGGCGATCGACAGTGGCGCTCACGTGCACGTCATCGACTGCCGCGGTGGCGAGACCTTCGCCCCCTTCGTGCACCACCAACAGGTGGGCGCGGTGGTGGCCGGCCGAGATCGCGAACGCATCGCTCGCGTGTTGCGCCAGTGCACTCGACCCCGCGAACGCGACGATGCGACACAGGTGCTGGTGGTGGAGGGGCTGGAAGTGCTGCGCCGTCTGTTGGACGACAGTGGGCCGGTGGAAGACGGCGACCGGTTGGCCGAGTTGTTGACCGGTGCCACCGACACCGTCGTCCTCGCAGGCGCGGAGCATCTCGCCGCCCTGCCGTCCGCTTTCCTCGCCGCGTGCACCACCCGGTGGGTGCACCACCTGCACGATCCGCACGATGCCGGAGCGATCGGGCTGCGGCCCGCACAAGTGCCGCCGCGAGTGGCGGGGCGCGTGTGCATCGCCGCCAGTGGGTTGATGGCGCAACTCGTCGCGCCCGGCGCGCCACTGCCCGCCGGAGACGGCACGTTCGCGGTCAAGGTCCGCACGGTGCCGTCGGTCATCCTGGCCGCGGATCTGCCCGATGGCGACGATCGCTCGTTGCGGCTGGGGGTGGACATCGACACCGGTTGCGCGGCCACGCTGTGCCCTGCGGACGGTGACCACCTGCTGGTGCTCGGCCCGCCGCGCAGCGGCCGCACGAGCGCGCTGGCGCAACTGGTGGCGGAGTGGCGACGCCTGCACCCTCACGCGGAAGTGCTGACGATCTCGGGCGGAGAACTGCCCCCCTGCCCGCCCGATGAGCTGCCAGCGGGTGCCGTGCTGCTCGTGGCGGACGACGCGGAGACGATCGACGACCCCGAGGGACGGCTGGCCGCGTGGCTCGTCCGGCCGGGCATCACGATGTTCGCCGCGACCCTGCCCGATGCCGTGCGCGGCGCGTACGGTCACTGGACCCAGATGGTGCGGCGGCGGCGGATCGGGCTGGTCGCGGCGTCGGGCAGCGACCTGGACGGCGACCTGCTGGGCGCGACGTTGCCACGCAGTCTGCCGGTGGCTGCGCGGCCGGGGTTGATGTGGGTGGTGGAGTGCGGGCGAGCGCGGCTGGTGCAGGTGGCACTGCCAGGGGCGACGGCCCAGGCAGGGCTCGCCGCCAGTAGGCTCGCGACCCGATGAAGCGGACGAACCCCTCTCTCACCCGGCGCGTCGGCGCGGCCGGCCTGGCCATGCTCGCGATCACCGTTGCGGCCTGCACCAAGAAGGAGGAGGAATCCCTCCCCTCCCTGGCCGTCATGCCCCGCGTGGAAGTCACCTCCGTCGCGGGCGACACCACCAGTGCGCTGCTGGCTGCCATCTACGCGCGAGCGCTGGAGAACAGCGGCGTGCGCGTGGTGCGCAAGGACCCGGTCGACCTCGATCGCGCTGGCTACGTGCAGGCACTGCTCAACGGCCAGTTCCAGATGATCCCCGACACCAGCCGCGGCCTGCTGCAGTTCGTGCTGGCCGACACGCCCACGGGGTCCACCGAGGTGCCCACCACCGAGGCGCAGACGGCCACCACCCGCGCCCCGATCACCATCCCCACCACGGTGCCGGCCACCACCACCCCCGACACCAGTACGCCGGATTCGGGCGCCAGCACGTCGGCCGCGGCCACCACCGCGGAAACCACCGTGCCCGCCACCACGGAAGCCCCGGCCACCACCGCCGCGGAGTCCACCTCCACCACCATCGCTCCCACCAACGGTCACTCCGTGTCCGCCCAGTTGGTGGCCATCAACTCCAGCATCGACAGCAAGCTGCTGGCCTACGGCGCCACCATTGCCGAACAGCGCACAGTCGTCGCCTGCACGGCCGACTACATGAAGGCGCAGGCGGCCTACCAGCTGTACACGCTCACCGACTTGGCCTCGCTGGCACCGTCCACCCGCTTCGCCGCTCCGGCCGCGTTCCAGGCCGACACGGCCGAGGGTCTGCCGCAGCTGCTGGCCGTGTACGCCCCCGAGTTCCAGTCGGTGCAGACCATCGAGGCCGACGGCTTCGAAGCCGCGATCGACGCCGGCAGCGCCGACTGCTTCGCCATCGACTCGCTGGACCCGCTGATCACCAGCAAGAAGCTGACCGTCCTGTTCGACGACCAGTACATGGTGCCGATGAACGTGTCCATCGCGCTGATGTCGTCCACGGCCGCCACGCCGGAAGTCACCGCGGCGCTCGACGCGGTCGCGGGCGCGCTGTCCACCTCCAAGTTCAACCAGCTGCTGCGCGAGGTGCTGGACAACGGTGGCGACATCACCACCGTCGCCAACGCCTTCGTCGACAACATCTCCACCGGCGGCTGACGCGATGATCACGGTCGACGGCTTGGTGAAGCGCTTCGGCGCCAAGGTTGCCGTCGACCACCTCGCGTTCGAGGTACGGGCCGGCGTCGTCACCGGCTTCCTCGGCCCCAACGGGTCCGGCAAGAGCACCACCATGCGCTGCATGCTCGGCCTCGACCGTCCCGACGCGGGCAGCACGTTGTTCGACGGCCGCCCCTACCGCGCCCTGGCCGAGCCGTTGCTGGAAGTCGGGTCGCTGCTCGACGCCGGTTACGTGCACCCCGGCCGCAGCGCGCGCAACCACCTGCGCTGGCTGGCCGCCACCAACGGCATCGGCCGCAAGCGAGTCGATGAGGTGCTGGAGTTGGTGGGCCTGGCCAACGCGTCGGGCGGCCGCGTACGCGGCTACTCGCTGGGCATGAAGCAGCGCCTCGGTCTGGCCGCTGCGCTGTTGGGCGACCCGCACACGGTGATCCTCGACGAGCCCGCCAACGGCCTCGACCCCGAGGGCATCCGCTGGATCCGCGACGTGCTGTCGCATCTGGCGCGGCAAGGCCGCACGGTGTTGGTCAGCAGCCACCAGTTGTCGGAGATGTCGCTGATCGCCAACGACCTCGTGGTCATCGGTCAAGGTCGTCTCATCGAGCAGTGCCCGGTCGACGACTTCGTGTCCCGCCACGCCGATCGCTGGGTGCGCGTGCGCAGCCCGCAAGCTGCACGGCTGCAGTCGTTGGTCGCCGGTACGGGCGCCGCCGTCACCGCGCACGACGACGATGGCGGCTTCGATGCCCGCGACAGTTCGCCCGAACGGATCGGTGAACTGGCCGCAGCCGACGGTGTCGTGTTGCACGAACTGTCACCGCAGACCGGCTCGCTGGAGGACGCCTTCTTGAAGGCCACCGCCGGCGCCGTCGAGTACCACTCCCAAGGCCAGCTGTCATGACCCGTTTGCTCCGCGCCGAATGGATCAAGCTGCGCACCGTCACCATGAACTGGGTGCTGGGCATCATCGCCTTCGCCTTCCCGCTGGTCGTGTCGTTGCTGACCTGCTGGTTCCGCAGCGATGACGGTGGCTTCGTCGCCCGGAACGTCGTGGAGACGATCACCGGCACCTCGTTCGTGCTGGCCCTGCTGGGCGGCGTCATCGCGGTGTCCACCATCACCGCGGAGTACGGCTTCGGCACCATCCGCCCCACCTTCGCGGCCACCCCGCGTCGGGGTCGCGTCGTCGTCGCCAAGGGCGTGGTCGTGGTGGTCTTCGTCGTCGTGCTGCAAGCGCTGGTCCTGGTGATCGGTCTGCTCGGCGGGGCCGCGCTCGCCCGAGCGCACGACGCGGTCATCGACTTCGACACCGTCCCCACGCTGTGGCCGGTCGTCGGCGGCACCGTCGTGTTCACCGCGCTGATGGCCGTGTTCGGTTACGCGCTGGGCATGATCATGCGCAGCACGCCGGTGGCCACCGCCACGCTCATCCTGTGGCCGCTACTGGCCGAGGGCCTGCTGGGCGCGCTGGTGGCCGTGATCGCCGGTGACAGCGACGCGGCCGAGTGGATGCCCATGCGCGCCGCGTTCCGTCTCATGTCGGTCGACGTGATCTTCAGCGGCCCGTCACGGTTGGTGGCCGGTCTGTACTTCGCCGGGTTCGCGTTCGTGCTGGCGCTGGTGGGCAGCTGGCGCGTGCAGCGCAGCGACGCCTGACGCCGACGGCTAGCGGGCGCGCAGTTCCAGCGCGTCGCGCTTCAGCAACACGTAGCGGCGATCGTGCTGGTCGATCCAGCCGAGGCGGATGAAGCTGGCGATCGCCTTGTTCACCCGCTCGCGCGAGGCACCGACCATGCCTGCCAGCTCTTCCTGCGTGATCGGCAACTGGAACTCGTCGGCGCCGTCGGACAGCTCGAGCAAGCGCTTGGCCGTGCGACCGGTGACGTCCAGGAACACGCTGTCGGCCAACGCTTCGTCCATCACCCGCAGGCGCTGGGCCAGCAGGCGGGTGACGCCCCACAGCAGGCCCGGGTCGCTGCGGAACACACCCACCACCGGATCGAACGGAATGGCCAGCACGGTGGACGGCTCGAGCGCACGCGCCATGGCAGACCGCGGGCCGTCGTCCAGCAGCGACATCTCGCCGAACAGGTCGCCGGCGTCCATGAGGGCGACCACTGTCTCGCGGTGATCGATGGGGTTGGCGATGGCGATCGCGATGCGACCGCTGACGACGAGGTACAGCGCGTCGGCGACATCGCCCTCACGGAAGATGACGTCGCCGCGGATCAGATGCAGCTCTGAACCGTGGCCGGCGATCTCGCGCACCACCTGGGGCGGGGCGTCGCCGAAGAATTCGGTGTTGGCGAGCAGTTCCTCGTGAGCCATGCAAGCAGTGACCGTACTACCCTCGCCGGGGTGTCCACACAGCGAGTGAGCGAAACCGGCGAGATCGTGTGGACGATCGTCGTCGCCGGTGGGTCCGGTCGCCGCTTCGGCGGGCCGAAGCAGTACGAAACGCTCGGCGATCGCCGCGTGCTGGACTGGTCGCTCGCCGCAGCGCGCGAGGCGAGTGATGGCGTGGTGGCGGTGCTGCCCGCCGACGACGCGGCTCGCGAAGGCGGCGTGGCCGGTGGCGCGACGCGCAGCGACAGCGTGCGCGCCGGGTTGGCCGCGGTGCCGCCCGAGGCAACCATCGTGTGCGTGCACGACGGGGCCCGCCCGTTCGCCGACGCGGCGCTGTTCGCACGCGTCATCGCCGCAGTGCGTGACGGTGCCGACGCGGCCATCCCCGGCACACCGGTGGCCGACACGATCAAACAGGTCGCGGCGGACGGCGCGGTCGTCAGCACCCCGGTGCGCGACACACTGCGGGCCGTGCAGACACCACAAGCGTTCCGCGCATCAGTGCTGCGCGCCGCCCACGCGGCCGGCGGCGAGGCCACCGATGACGCTGCGTTGGTGGAGGCGGCCGGGGGGCGAGTCGTCGTCGTCGACGGCGACGTGCGCAACCGCAAGATCACCGACCCAGCCGATTTGCGCTGGGCTCGCGAGCAGGTCGCCACGCAGGGAGGAACCGCGATGACTGCCACTCGAGTGGGGCAAGGTTTCGACATCCATCGCTTCAGCGATGACCCGGCGCGCCCGCTGGTGCTGGGTGGCGTGGTGTTCCCCGACCACCGCGGGCTGCACGGCCACAGCGATGCCGACGCGGTGGCGCACGCGGTCACCGACGCGCTGCTGGGCGCGGCGGGGCTGGGCGACATCGGCGAGCACTTCCCCGACACCGACCCGCGATGGAAGGGCGCCGACTCCATCGAGTTGCTGCGCCACGCGGCGTCTCTGGTCCGCGAGGCGGGCTGGACGGTGGGGAACGTGGACTGCGCCGTCGTGTGCGAAGCACCCAAGCTGTCACCGCGCAAGGCGGAGATGCAGCAGCGCCTCAGCGAAGCGGCGGGCGGAACCGTGACGGTGAAGGGGCGTCGGGCGGAAGGCCTGGGCACACTGGGACGACAAGAAGGCATCGCCGTCTGGGCGGTGGCCATCATCAACCGGCAGGGCCCCGACCCCGCTGCGACCGAAGGGATGGGCGGGCAATGAAGCCACGCAAACCGGCACAGGGTGGCCCTCGCGGCCAGCGCGCTTCGGGCACCGGCAAGGCACGGCCAGGCGCGGCCAAAGGCACCGGCAGCGCCCGCGGTGCAGCGCGAGGCGACTCGCGCGGTGACGGCGGCGGCACACGACGCGCCGCACCGTCCGGGGGCGCGCGTCAGTACGCGTCACGCGGTGCGGGCCGCACCGGTCGCATCCAGCGCCCGGGTGAAGCACCGCGCTCCTCCAACGACAAGCCGTTGGGCGGCGAGCAGGTGGAAGGTCGTCAGGCCGTCCGCGAGCTGCTGATCGCCGGCAAGCGCAAGGTGCGCGAGATCTGGGTGTCGGCGGACCCGGAAGCCAACGAGGTCGTCGGCGACATCATCGAGATCGCGCGCACCATGCGCGTCACCGTCACCGAGGTGGCCCGCAAGCGGCTGGACATGCAGGCGCGCAGCGAGGCCCCGCAGGGTGTGATCGCCTTCGCCGCGCCGTTGCAGGAGGTCGAGCTCGCCAGCCTGTTGCAGCGCCGCGGCAACCGGCAGCCGTTCCTCGTGGCCGTCGACGGCGTCACCGACCCGGGCAACCTCGGCGCGCTGATGCGCTGCTGCGACGGGGCCGGCGTCAGTGGCGTCGTGCTGCCGAAGCACCGCGCCGTCCATGTCACCCCCACCGTGTGCAAGGCCGCGGCGGGCGCCGTCGAGTACGTGCCGATGGCGTTGGTGGGCGGTCTGCCCGCAGCACTGGCGAAGATGAAGGAAGCCGGCGTCTGGGTGGTGGGCCTGGACGACAGCGCCGACCGCGGCCTGTTCGAGTTGGGCGACCTGGCGCGTGACGGCATCTGCCTGGTTCTCGGCGCGGAGGGCAGTGGGCTGTCACGCCTGGTGCGCGAACGGTGCGACCTGATCGTCAGCATCCCGATGCTCGGCCGGCTCAGCAGCCTGAACGTCAGCGCCGCCGCCGCGCTCGCCACCTACGAGGTCGCCCGCCACCGCGTCGACTGAGCCGCGCAGGGCGGCCTGCTCAGCCGGGCTCGGCGGTCGTGCCGGTGACGTCCGTGCCGCCGACCACCACGGTGCCCGTTCCGGTGGGCGCGGTGGTCGTGGTGGTGGCCGTCGCCCTGGGACAGGTCACGCGCTCGAGTTCCTGCGTCTCGAAGTTGAACGTCGATGTCGCGCTGTCACCGAACGTGTCGATGAAGTCCTGCAGCGAAGTGGTCTCGTCGTCGCAGGTGCGCTGCACCCGCAGCGCGCGCGGCACGACCCACCCGTTGGCCAGCAGCACCTTGCGGTTGTCGAGCATCTTCATCAGCGCCGGCAGTTTCAGCGAGGTGCCACCCGTTGCGGGCACCAGCGCGAACTGCAGCACCGCGTCGCCCTGCAGGTCGGCCGCCACCACGCACTGGCCGGGTGTCACCAGGTCGATGCACGTCACCTCGCCCGGCGTACCGGCCTTGATCACCATCGTGCGCGTCGCGTCGATGACCAGCCCGATGTCGGCGGTGAGCACGCCGTCGACCACCTGCAGGCCATCGGGGGCGTGCACGGTCTCCACCGGTATTAGCAACTCCACATCCAGGCGCGGCACCAGCAGGCTGGCGGGGTCGTCGACGACCGCATCGCCGCCGTCGTCGCCACCGGTCACCCACATCGCCACCAACAGCATGCCCACCAGGGCGAGCAGAGTCGCCCAGTAACGGAGGGTGAGGAACTGCCGCACGGGCGCGAGCGTAGGTCAGCCGTCGGCGCGCGCCGCCGCGGCCACCTTCGCCGCCTTCGCGGCAGCCGCGCCGATCGCGTCGATGACGTCGTCGGTGTGGCCCAGCCCGACGAACAAGGCCTCGTACGCGCCGGGTGCCAGCGCGACACCCTCGGCCAGCATCGCGTGGAAGAACGCGCGATAGACGGCTTCGTCGGTGGTCTTGGCCTGCTCGAAGTTGGTGGGTGCCGCGCCCGCTCCGAAGTACATGCCGACGAGCGTGCCGATCAGCGGGAAGGTGGCGGGCAACCCCGCTGCTGCACATGCGTCGGTGAGCACACCCGACAAACGCGCCGCGCGGCCGCGCAGCAGGTCGTACACCTCTGGCGTCAGCTGCTCGAGCGCAGCGCGACCAGCCGCCGTCGCCAGCGGGTTACCGGCCAGCGTGCCGGCGTGGAACACGGGGCCGAGCGGCGACAGGTGCTCCATCAGGTCGCGACGACCGCCGACAGCACCGATGGGCAGACCACCACCGATGACCTTGCCGAAGGTAGTGAGGTCGGGACGCACGCCGAAGTGTTCTTGCGCGCCACCCGTGCCGAGGCGGAAGCCGGTGATGACCTCGTCGAACACCAGCAGCGCGCCGACACGGTCGCACTCTGCACGCAGACCCTCCAGGAAGCCGGGCGCAGGGGCGACCACGCCCATGTTGGCGGCGACCGGCTCCACGAACACCGCGGCCACTTGTTCGTCGAGCACCGGCACCTGGTTGTAGGGCACGACCATCGTCGCCGACACCGCAGCTGCCGGAACACCGGCCGTGCCCGGCAGGCCGAGCGTGGCGACACCGCTACCGCCGGCCGCGAGCAGCGCGTCGGTGGCGCCGTGGAAGTTGCCGTGGAAGATGACGATGCGGTCGCGCCCGGTGACACCGCGCGCCAGACGCACCGCGGTGCTGGTGGCCTCGGTGCCCGAGTTCATCAACCGCACGCGCTCACACGACGGCACGCGGCGACGGATTTCCTCCGCCAACAGCAACTCGCCCGGCGTGGGTGCGCCGTACGACGTGCCACCTGCTGCGGCCGCAGCGATCGCGGCCGTGACCGCCGGGTGCGCATGGCCGAGGATGATCGCCCCGTAGCTCTGCACGAGGTCGATGTAGCGAGTGCCCTCGACGTCGTACACGTACGGCCCTTCCGCACGGTCCACGAGGTAGGGGGTGCCACCCACCGCCTTGAACGCACGGATGCTGCTGTTCACCCCACCGGGGATGACCGCACACGAGCGGGCGAACAGTTCCGCGTTGGAGCGCGGCAGATCGTGCGGCAGGGGTTGCATCAGCGGCCCTTCCCGCCGCGGCCCGCCTGCGCCTCGGCGAACCAACGGGTGAGATAGGTGAGGATGACATCGGCGCCCGCGCGGTGGATGGCAGTGAGGTGCTCGGTGGCAACCGCGTCGTGGTCGATCCAGCCATTGGCCGCGGCCGCCTTGATCATCGAGTACTCGCCACTGACGTGATACGCGGCGACGGGCACGTTCACGGCTGCCTTCACCGCGGCGATGATGTCGAGGTAGGCCAAGGCCGGCTTCACCATCACCATGTCCGCGCCTTGCGCGATGTCGGCCTCGACCTCCACCAATGCCTCGCGAGCGTTGCGCCAGTCCTGCTGGTAGGCCTTGCGGTCGCCGCCACCGACGATCGCGCAGTCGACCGCGTCGCGGAACGGACCGTAGAGACCGCTGGCGTACTTCGCCGAATAGGCCAGGATCGGCACCTCGCGGTGGCCGGCACCATCGAGGGCCGCACGGATCGCACCCACCTGACCGTCCATCATCCCGCTGGGCGCCACGACATGAGCACCGGCGTCGGCCTGAGCAACGGCGATCTTGCCGTAGATTTCAAGCGTGGCGTCGTTGTCGACCGAGGTGTGCGGATCTCCTGCCGGGCCGTCGAGCACACCGCAATGCCCGTGCGAGGTGTATTCGTCCACGCACAGGTCGGCCATCAGCACCATGCGCTCACCGACATCGGCCTGCAGGTCGCGCAAGGCGACCTGGACGATTCCCTCAGGATCGAACGCGCCGGAGCCGATGGAATCCTTCGTGGACGGGACACCGAACAGGATGATCGCGCCGACGCCGAGGTCGGCCAATTGGCGCACTTCCTCGCGCAGCGACTGGCGGGTGTGCTGCACCACGCCGGGCAGCGACGCGATCGGCTGGGGGGTGTCGATGCCCTCGCGCACGAACAAAGGGGCCACGAGGCGACCGGCGTCGAGCCTCGTCTCGGCCACCAGATCGCGGAGCGCAGCCGAACTGCGCAGCCGCCGCGGGCGGGATACGGGGAACTGGGCGGTCACAGGTGGGCATCGTATTCCCTTGCCGACGACATGCAGGAGCCGAGTCGCGTGACCGATGATGCACCGCGCTCTCGCCAGGAACTGAGGGCGGAGCTGGAGCGGCGGGCGATCGCTGCTCGCCACGACGGCCACTTCGACCAGGCGTGCACCTGGTTCGCCCAGGCCGCCGACCTCGCCGAGGATCTGCAGGACCAGCTCAACCTGCAGATCCGCCAAGCCTGCTGCCTGCTCGCCGTCGAGCGCAGCGAGGAAGCGGCGCAGTTGGCAGCGGTGGTGGCCGCACAGGCGCGCGCCGAGCGTTACCTGCCGGAACTGGTCGACGCGCTGGGCGTGGTGGTGGACCACCACGTACGTGTCAACCGCTTGGCGGAAGCCACCGAGGTGCTGGCAGAGGCCACCTACGTGCTGGAACAGGTACCCACCGACGACGCCAGCTACCTGGTGTTGCAGAACCTGGCTGTCACCTACACCCACTGCGGCTTCGCCGAGGCAGCGCTCGACCTCTACGACCGAGCACTCCGGCTGGCCGCCAGCGACCTCGACCGCCAGTTCACCTACGCCAACATGGCCGCCACGTTCCACTACGCCGCCCTGCGCGCCAGCGACGCAGAGCTACGCGACCAATACCTGCGCGACGGCATCTACGCCGCCAACGCCGCCGTCGACCCGGAGGGCGGTAACGAGGCGATGGCCATCGCCAATGCGCTGGCCCATCGCTCGATGATGCACGCCGAGACCGGCAAGTACCGGCTGGCGCTCACCGACGCGCAGGTCGCCTACCGCACCGCCCTGGACACGGGCATGCGCGAGGAGCAGATCATCTCCATGGCCGGCGAGGCGATGGCGCGCTGGGGCATCGACCACGACCCAGCCGTGCTCTCCCAGATCGAGCAGACGATCGCGCTCGCTCGCGCCTACGGCCTCACCGGCTATCTCGACCCCCTGTTCGCCACTCAGATCGATGCCCTGTGGTCGCTCGGTCGTCACGACGAAGCGCGCGCTGCGCTGCAGCGCTATCTGGCCGAGGCCACTCGCCAGTTGCACGACGAGCGCGCTGCCCGCTGGGAACACGTGCGCCTCGGGGTGCACCACCTGCGCGCTGCCGCCACCGACAGCCACGACCCGCTCACCGGGCTACCCACTCGCGACCATCTCGCCGCGCTGCTGCCGGAGATGCTCGCCGACCCGTCCCCGGTCAGCGTCGGCATCATCAACCTCGATCGCTTCGCGGCGGTCAACCAGAGCTACGGGCAGACCCACGGCGACTCCGTGCTCCGTCAGCTGGCCACCCTGCTCGAGCACGTCTGCCGTCGCGGCGACTCCGTCGTGCGTCTCGGCGGCGACGAGTTCGTGCTCGTCCTGCGCGCCGCCTCACCCGGCGACGCACGCCACGTGTTCGAGCGCGTACGGGCCATGATCGCCGAACACGTGTGGGACGGGCTGCCCGCCGACCTGCGCCTCACCGCCTCGGTCGGCGTCGCGGTGGGTAGCGGTGCGTTCGACTCCTCCCGCGTGCTCGCCGACGCCGCAGCCGCGCTCCGCGCCGCCAAGCAGGACGGCCGAGACCGCATTGCGTTCCGCTGAACTCGCCATGAACACCGCAGCACGCCCCCGGCGCGCCGACGACGGCCGGTAGTGTCGGGGCGATGGCAGCACAGGCGTGGTTCTCCAGCGGCGAAGCCACCGTCGCGCCCGGCGACGTGGTGGTGTTGCGGCTGACCGTGGCCAACCTGGCCGACACCACCGACTCGTTCGTCATCACCCCTGCCGGCCTGGCCGCGGCCTGGACCACCATCACGCCGGCCACGATCACCTTGTTCGGCGGCACGCAGCAGGACGTGGAAGTGCGCGTCGCCCCGCCGCTCTTGCCCAGCACGTCCGCCGGGCCCACCTCGCTCAGCGTGCGGGTGGTGCCCCAACGCGACCCCGACGACGTCCGCGACGTCGACACCGTGCTGGAGATCGGCGAGCTCGCCGATCGGCGCATCGACGTGCTGCAGCCGGCCCAGCGCGCTCGCTACGGCGCCACCTACGAGTTGATGGTCGAGAACCGCGGCAACAGTCACGCCGCCTGCCGCATGTACCTGGTGGACCCCACCGGCCGCCTGGAGGCCGACTTCGACCCGCCGGTCGCCGCCGTCGAGCCCGGCGTGTCCACGCTGGTGCGAGCGCGGGTGAAGGCCACCGGCATGGTGTGGGAGCGCCGCGCACGGACGATCCCGTTCCGCATCGACGCCGCCGAGACCGGTTGGCCCACCGCCACTGCGAACGCGACGTTCGTGCAGGAGTCCGTCGTTCCCGATCGGCTCGCGGCACGGTTGGTGGGCATCGGCGCTGCACTGGTGCTGGCCGGGCTGGCGTGGGTCACCGTGGTGCGCCCCGCCGTCCGCGATGCGGCACGCGACGCGGTGAAGGGCAGCGGTGGTCAAACTGTGGTCGTCACCACCATCCCGACGGGCGACCAGCCGGACAACACCTCCGGCAGCGTTCCCCAAGCCACGCTCGCGCCTGGCGAAACGGAGACGATCGCCAACATCGCCCTCCCGGTGGCCGCCCCCATCGGTCAGACCGCGTCCATCGACTACTCGGTGCCGGGCGGGCAGGTGCTGCACATCACCGATGTCGTCGTGCAGAACCCCAACGGCGACCAAGGTTCGCTGCTGGTGCAGCGCGACTCCACCACCCTCTACACGTTCCGTCTCGACAACATCATCGGCGACACCTCGGTGCCGCTGGTCACCCCGATCGAACTGCGCGGCGGACAGCGCCTGATCATCACCGTCACCTGCGGTGGCGTCGGCGACCCCACCGTGCCCACCTGCAGCGAAAACGTGTTCGCCAGCGGCGTGCTGCTGAAGGCCTGACCGAACGACTGCCCGCGCGGGTCAGCGGCCGGGCCAGGCCGCCGAACCAGGGCCGAGACGGCCGGCCGGAGGCAGCACGGTGACCCACACCCCGGCGGTCTGACCGTCGGCGGTCTGGCCGACGAGCAAACGCTCGCCAGTGCGCTCGCCCGCGCGCACCAGGACGACCGTGGAGATCGCGCCGTAGGCGTCGCTGTTGACGCGGATCGGTCGACCGTTGCCGTCGGCGAAGCGGAGGACGACCGTCGTGTACGGGGAGAAGCCGCTGCCGGCCACCAGCACGCGCTGACCGGCGACGATGGTGGCCGTCGAGGTGGTCATCATCGGCACATAACGGCTGTCACCGCTGACCAAGTAGGTGGCGTAGGCACCGTTGGAGGCGGTGGTGACGACGGTGGCCGTGCGCCGACCGGACCCCGTGGGCTTGAACACGACCTGCACCGGGCAGGCCTCGCCCGGCGCCACCGTCTGCCCGCTGCAGCCATCGACCACGACGACGTAGTCCTGCGGATGGTTGCCCGCCAGCGTGACCGAACGCACCGTGGTGGGGCTGGACGACGTGTTGCGCACCATGAAACCGACCGGCGCGGAACTGGTGCCCACCGGCTGCTCGCCCGTGTAGCCGCCGCCCGGTTCGCTGAACAGCGCCGCCGAACCACCGATGCCGCTGATCTGCGCGGTCAACGACAGCGCGCCGTACCCGGCTTCGGCGATCGCCAGCGTCGCGGTCTGCGGCCCGTCGATGGTGGGCACGAACATCACGTTCACCGTGCACGTGGCCCCGGGGGCGAGCACGAAGTGGCCGTCCACGCAGGAACCACCGTTGAGCAGGAAGTCGGGTAGGTCGATGGTGACGGTCGCCGGCTGGAACGACCCAGGCCCGTGGTTGACGAGCGTGAGGAACCACTCGGCGCTGGGCATGTCGACATCGACGGTGCCGATGTCGAGGCTGGCCATCTCCATCCGCGGCGTCACCGGGATCATCGCCAACTGACGACCGGCGATGTTCGGGTCGGCGAAGATTCCCCCGGCGAGTGTGTCGAACACGATCAGACGACCGGCCGCCGACATGCGCGGGTGGGCGTTCGCGGCCGGCGCCGGCGTGACGCCATCGGCCATCACCGACACACGCTGCACTTCACCAGTCGCGGGGACGACGCGCACGATGTCGCCGTCGTCGGCCCCGCCGCCGCCGGTGCTGCGCGTGGCGAAGAGGTTGGTGGCCCGGCTCACGAACAACACCTCGCCGTCGCTGTAACCGAGCGCCGGTTGCGTGGCGCCGGCGTCGGCGCCCACCGGGGTGGACTCGGGCGGGCCAGGGGCGCGGCTGGCGAGCCGCAACGAGCCGTCGGCGCGACCCCACAGGTACACCTGCGGCACGCAGTCGGGGTTGCACGCCGGCAGCACGGCGCCCGGCACCAGGCCCGATGCGGTGGACACGAAGGCGACGAACTGGCCGTCGGCCGACACGGCCGGGCTGTTCGCGTCGCCATTGGGCAGTGCGGTGGAACCTGCGGCGACGGACACCTCGCGGACCGCCGTCGTGAGATCAGGGTTGGTGCGATCCCAGAGGAAGACGCGGGTGGTGGCGGGGCCACCCTCGACCGCACCAGCGCCCCAGGTGGGGTCGAGCGCGGCAGAGTCGGCGTCGGAGGTGAAGGCCACCACGGTGCCGTCGGCGGACATGGACGGCTGGGACTGGCCGTGGTGCACAAACAGGCCGTCCGGCTGCCCGAACGGGGTACCCGCCACCGGGCGCGAGCGGCCGTTGCCACCCAGCGGCACCGCCAGGTCGACGAGCATCACGCCGGTGAGCCCGTCCACCAGCGGGTCGGCGTAGGTGTAGGCCACCAGCGAACCATCCGCCGACACGGCCGGACGGTCGGTGGGCACCGCATCGTCCGCTGCCGAGGCGTCGAACCCGCCGCCCAGTGTGGACACCAGGTCGAGTTGGCCGAGCACACCGCCGCACGCCGGCAACTGCTGACGGTAGACGTCCCAGCGGCCGGGGCCGTCGTCGTCGCGGAACATGTCGAAGGGCAGTTCGGTGAGGAACGTGACCGTGCAGCCGTCGCCACTGACCACCGGCCACGCCGACTCGCCAGGGCGCGCCCCCGCCGGCAGCGGGGCCAGTTCCACGACCGAGCCGTCGGTGCGATCCAGCAGGTAGATGGTTCGTTGGCGACCGTCATGGCGCGGCGGCTGACCGGCGTAGGCCACCAGACGGCCGTCGGCGGACACGCTGGGCATGTCGGCAGCCACCGGGTTCACGACCGTCTCCGTAGCGGTATCACGGTCAGCGATCCTCGCGGGACGTCCAGCGGTCGCCTGGGAAACCCCCAGGGCCGCCAATCCAAGTGCTGCGCTGCCGATGAGCAGCCAGCGCCGGGTGTTCGTGGAGCGAGACATGAGACGCAAGGTGCCCGAAACGGGCGATTCAGGTTACCGGCGGGCGAGTTGACGCTCGAGGGCGTCGGCCAAACCGGCAAGTGAATGATCGGTCGCCGTTGATGAAACCTTGAGGCCTGCTCGCGTGACGGCGTCGGCCGTCTGGGGGCCGATCGCGACCACGATCGGGGGTGCCGCCGAGCCGAAGACCTCCACCCAGGCGCGGGCTGCCGATCCGCTGGCGAACAGCACCGCGTCGGCCGCCAGGGCCTGGCGAGCAAGATCCTCGGGTGGGCGCACGGGCGCTGTGGTGAACGGCCGAGCCACGGTGACGCTCCAGCCGCGGGCGGTCAGTCCATCGACCAACCCCGATTCTGCCTGGCTACCCTGCACCACCAGCACTCGCCCAGGGCCGTCGGGAAACGCCTCGACCAGCCCCGCGGCCCGCTGCCGGTGGGGCACGAGTTCCACGGCGACTCCGCCTGCCCGCAGCACCTGCGCCGTCGCCTCGCCGACGGCTGCCGCATGCCGGGGATGCTCGGCGTGAGCCGCGAGGTAGGCAGTCGCCGCGTTCGGCGAACTGGCCACCAGCCAGTCGAAGGTGTCTGCCCGCAACGCGGCCAGCGCAGCCTGTTCGGCGGGCACGGCGACGATCTCCACCAGTGGCACCACCACCGGTAGTGCTCCTCGCTCACGCAGAACGTCGGCCAGCGCGTCGGCCTGCTCGGCGGCACGGGTGACCACCACCGTGCGGCCGGCGAGGGCGCCCACTAGACCTCCAGTTCGCTGCGCAGGGCGCGGGCCAAGCTGGCAGCAAGGATCAGCCGCTGCGGCCCGGCCGGGGGCAGGGACACACGGCGACGGACGAAGCGCCCACAGGCCGAGTCGGGCGATGGAGCGGCGAGGAACCCGTACAGACGGTCGCCGTCGGCGTGAGCCGCCACCGGCAATGAACAGCCCGTGCCCAGTTCGGCGAGGAACGCGCGCTCGGCTTCGACATCGAGGCGGGTGGGGTGGTGATCGATCGCCGCCAACAGGTCGGCCGTCCGGGCATCATCGGCGCGGCACTCCAGCGCGACACACCCCTGGCCCGGCGACGGCACGAACGTGTCCGACGGCAGGGCTTCGGCGATGCGATCGGTGAGCCCGAGGATCTGCAGCGCGGCGACCGCCATCACCAGTGCCCCACCTTCCGGCAACTTGCCGAGGCGGGTCTGGATGTTGCCGCGCAGCTCCACGAACTGCAGGTCGGGGCGCACGGCCGCCAACTGAGCGCGGCGGCGGACGGAGCCACTGGCGACCGTCGCACCCTGTGGGAGATCGGCCAGCGTGCGACCGACGAGCGCATCGCGCGGGTCGCGGCGGGCGCTGAACGCGGCCAAGTGCAGGCCCTCACCGACCACCGACGGCAGATCCTTGGCGCTGTGCGCGGCGAAGTCGGCGTTGCCGTCCAGCACGGCGCGCTGCACCTCTTTGACGAACACTCCTTGCCCGCCGATGGTGTGCAACGGCACGTCGGTGCGTTGATCACCCAGTGTCTCGACGAACACCAACTCGACGCGCAGCCCTGAGTGCGCGGCCATCAGCGCATCGGCAACCGACTGGGCCTGCGCGGTCGCCTGCGCGCTGCCACGCGTCGCCAAGCGCAAGGTGGAGGGCACGGCTCAGCCCAGGTCGAACAGTTCGCGCACGGCGGCGGAGTTGCGCTCGCCCTGCGGGGTGCCGGCGTCGTCCTTCAGGCGCACCGACACCTGGTGGAGCAGCTTGGCGACGATGCCCTTGGTGAGCGCCTCCACGGTGTCGCGCTGCGCAGGATCCAGCGCGGCCAGCTTGGCGGCGAAGCGCTCGAGTTCTGCCTGACGGGTGTTCTCCGCCTTCTCGTACAGCTGCGCCACCAGCGGCGCCGCCTGGCGGGCCGTGGCCTCCATGCCGAAGCGCTCGACTTCCTCACCGACGATCTGGCGCACACGCAACGCCTCGCCGGCACGCAGCGCCAGACCGCGGGCGGCCCAGTCGCGCAGGTGGTCGAGGTTCAGCAGGGTGACGTGCGGCGAGTGCTCGACCTCCGGCGCGACGTCGCGCGGCACGGCGATGTCGACGATCAGCAGCGGCTGCGGCTGACCGGCGCGAGCCTGGGTGACGAGGTCGAGGTCGATGATCGGGGTGCCTGCACCGGTGCAGGTGAGCAGCACGTCGGCCGAGCGCAGCGCAACGCCGAGGTCGGTGAACGGAACGATCTCGCCGCCGACCCGCTGGGCCAGTTGCATCGCCCGCTCTTCCGTGCGGTTGGTGACGGTGATGTCGGTGGCGCCCGCGCCCACCAGGGCGACGGCGACACCCTCGCCCATCTCGCCGGCGCCGACGACCAGCACTCTGCGGCCGGCCAGGCTGCCGAGGCGCTCGGTGGCCATCTCGACCGCGGCGTGGCTGACCGAAGCGGTGTGCTTGCCGATCGAGGTTTCCGTACGAGCCCGCTTGCCGGTCTCGATCGCATGGCGGAACAGCAGGTTGAGCGTGGCCTTGGCGCCACCCTCGGCCTGCGCGGTCTCCCAGGCCTGGCGCACCTGTCCGAGAATCTCGCTCTCACCCAGGACGGCGGAATCCAGCCCAGCCGCCACCTCGAACAGGTGGCTGACCGCGGCGTCGTCGTGCTGGCTGTAGAGATGCGGGTGCAGATCGTCGGGCAGCAGACCGCCGAGTTCGCAGAAGAAGTCGCGGATGTCGGCGTACGCGCCGTGGAACTTCTCGGCGACGGCGAACACTTCCGTCCGGTTGCAGGTGCTGAGCACTGCGGCCTCGCGGATGTTGCGCAAGCTGGACAACCCCACGACGGCCTTGCGCAGGTCGTCGCCCGCCACCGAGACGCGCTCCAAGAAGTCGATGGGCGCAGTGCGGTGGTTGACCCCGATGACGACGATGCTCATGGAGAACCAGAACCTTAGGCGCTCGCCGACTTGGGGGCGCCACCAGCGGCACCACCGGTGGTGGCACTGCGGCGCTGCTCGTGGTAGCTGAGGATCTGCAACTCGACCGCGAGGTCGACCTTGCGAGTCTCGATGCCGTGGGGCACGTTGAGCACGACGGGGGCGAAGTTGAGAATGCTGGTGACCCCGGCCTTCACCAACCGCTCGGCGGCGGCCTGCGCCGCGGCTGCCGGGGTGGCGATGACGCCGATGTTGACCCGCTTGTTCTGCACGATCTGCGGCAGGTCGTCGATGTGGCGCACGCGGACGCCGCCCATGACGGTGCCCACCTTCTGCTCGTCGACGTCGACGATGCCGGCGACCGGGAAGCCGCGCTCGCCGAACCCGTTGTACCCGGCCAGCGCTTGACCCAGGTTGCCGGCGCCGACGATGACGACCGGCCAGTCGTGGGTGAGGCCCAGTTCGCGGCGGATCTGGTACACGAGGTAGGCGACCTCGTAACCCACGCCGCGGGTGCCGTACGAGCCGAGGTACGACAGGTCCTTGCGTACCTTCGCCGCGTTGACCCCGGCCAACTCGGCGAGACGCTCGGACGAAATGCTGTCCACGCCCTCGTCGGACTGCTCGCTGAGAATGCGCAGATACACCGGGAGCCGAGACACGGTGGCGTCGGGAATTCGGCGGCGGTTGCGATCGAGGGCCATGGCGTGTCCCACGTTAGGCATTCGTGCACGCGTTCACAAAGCCGCCAGGGTGAGAGCACGGTGAGAGTTCCGCAGAGAGGCCCTACGCTCAGCGACCGATGAACACCGCGCTCGCCGCCGCCGCCTCGCTGGTCGCGCTCGCGTTCGCGGCGAACACGCTCGACCGGTGGCTACGCCGGCGCCGACCGCACGAAGCTGCGTGGACGGTGTCGCTGGCATTGTTCGCTCTCGGTTCGCTGGCCCTGTGGTGGGCGGAGGCCGACGGCTGGAGCCTGGGCGCCTTCCGCGTCTTCTATCTCGCCGGGGCGGTGCTGAACGTGCCGTGGCTGGCGCTCGGCACGGTGTACCTGTTGGCCGGGCAGCAGGTGGGCGACCGAGTCCGGTCTTGGTTGGTGTTGCTGTCAGGGCTCTCCGTTGGGGTGATCCTGTTCGCCCCCACCAAGGCAGCGGTCCACGGTGGCGAGCTGCCCACGGGCAAGGACGTCTTCGGTGTCGCCCCGCGAGTGCTCGCGGCGGTGGGTTCCGGCGTGGCGGCGGTGGTGATCATCGCCGGTGCGTTGTGGAGCGCATGGCGCGTGGTGCGCGGGCAGTCGCCGTCGCTCGGTGCGGCCCGCCAGGTGACGGCACCGCGCCAGCTGGCACTGG
>CAZREK010000002.1:0-11499 GCA_964598965.1 uncultured Bifidobacterium sp.
CGGACGGGCCGCCCTGCATCGGGTGCTTCGGCGCAGAACTCAGCCCCCAGCGCCCTCATCGAGAGCGGCGTCGGCGTGGTCGCGCCGAATGAGGGTCGTCGCACGGCGCAGCTGACCGGGCAGGCTGCGCCCGCGTGCTACCCGGTTGGCGCGCGGTGGCAGAGCGAGCCCGGCGAGGAAGAGCGTCCGGTCCACCCAGCTGAGTGCGCGCAAAGTGCTGCGAGCATCCGCCGCCCATCCCTCGGTCGCAGCGCGCTCGGCGAGGCGCAGCGCAGCCGCCGCTTCGTTGCTGGGTGCAGGGTCGGCTGCTGACGCTGCCGGATGGGCGCCGAGGGGTGGAATGGCCTCGACCGCCAGTCGGAGCGCTGTGTGCAGCACCACATCGCCGTCGCCGGCAAGCGCGACGGCCTCGTTCCAGCTGTGGTTGCCGACGAGCAGTTGCTGGGCCAGGTCGCGAAGCAACCGGTCGTGGTCGCCGCGGCTCAGCACGATGGCGTAACAGGTGGACAGGACGCGAGCAGGCCCGGGTAGTGCAGCGGCCGGAACTCCCCCGAGTTCGATGGACTCCGCCGGGAGGCTCATCAGGCGCTGATGGTCCAGTGCGACTCCGAACCAGCCGACCGCGAGTGCGAGGTGCAGATCGACCTCCACGCCCACGTGGCTACGCAACTCGACAGAGCGTGCGTAACGACGCTCCCACCACTGGGCCAGGCCAGGTCGGGTGCGGATGACGCCGCACTAGGCGAGGGCATCGAGCGCAATGCTGAGGTCGTCGCGGGCGATCAGGATGTCGGTGTCGACCGAGTTGCGCCAGGCGGGATCGGGGTAGTCGAGCTGCGCTGCGGGCAGACCTTTCAACAGGCGGCTGGCGACCCCACGCGCCGCGAGCATCTCGACCACTAGAGCAGCTGTGGCCTCGATGCGGACGGTCGTACGCAACTCCGCAAGGTGCAGCTCGTGGGCGCGATCGACCGCGGATTGCGGCAGCTCGAGTGCTCCACCTTCGAGGGCTGCGCAGAGCAGGCCGCCCATACGGGCCCGGCGCGCCCAGTCGAGCAGTGCGCCGACCGCTTCATCAGCGAGAGTGCCTGGCCCTGGCCCCGCGCCGGGCAGGCCCCAGGAGAGCACGGCCGAGCGGCCGTGCGGGCGCATTGCCTGGTCAGGCTCCATCGGGAATCACGCGGGGTATGTACTCCACCGCCTGATCCACCTCGGCGTAGGCAAGGCGCATCACCGGGACGCGATGAACCAGCCACTCGAGGTGGCGGAACATTGACGTTTCGTTGCCCGTGCCTCCGAGCGTCTCGTTGGTCAGCCGGAACAGCGCCTCGGCCGGCTCCAATTGCTGGGTGGAGTGCTGAACACCATCGCCACGCTGAACGAGGAAGACTGCGGCGAGCGGAGCACCAGCGCTGAGTGGCCCCCATCCATTCCCCACGCGGAGGGGATGGATCGTGTCGAACGGGCCGTCGGGTCGCTCGCTGCCGAGCACGGCACTGCTGTTCGGGCGCAGCCCGATCGGACGGTGAAATGGCCGGACGACCGTGTCGGGGCCGATGGCGGTGACTTCGTCGGCGATGTACCCATGGCCGGCGCGCACCATTGCGGCGGTGAGCGTGGATTTGCCGGTTCCGCTGTGACCGACGAACGCCACCGCGCGGCCTTCGACCTCGACACACCCGCCGTGCAGTACCGGGCCGTGCTGGGCGCCGCTGGCCGCGGCTTGGTCGTTGAGTGTGATCAGTGCGTCGTACAGCGCAAGATGATCCTCGCGGCCCACATAACCGAGGGTGCCGTCCCAGCTCACCTTCCAGCGGCCCGTCGCCGTGCGGCGCACGGACAGGTGATGCGCAGCAGGTTCGTCGACGCGCAGATCAAGCAGGGCCTCGTCAAGCAACGACGCGAGGGAACTCGAACCCCGCAGTGAGAAGGTGCGATCGAGCGCGGCGAACACGCGTGGCTCGCCCATTCGGGATCAGGCGCAGCCGGTGGCGCTCTCGTTGCGGGTGATCGTCGGGGCGGCCCAGGTGACGCCGGTACCGAAGGTCGGGTTCGCCCGCTGTTCGAACTTCCACTCCACGCAGCGGGTGGCACTGCCCGTGCCGTAGGTGCAGGTGTAGGAGCGCTTGACCCAGACGATGAGGTGGTCGTGACCGGCCGTGGAGTCCTGACCGTCCCACTGGCCGCTGCCACGGGTGACGGTCGTACCAGTGCCAGTGCGCGGGATCGGGGAGATCGCGTTGGTGTCGCCGGGGACGGTGAAGGTGCCGTCGGCGAGTTGGCGCTTCAGTTCCCACGAGATGCTGACGGTGCCCTGTGTCGGCACATCGCCGGCGTTGGTGGAGCTCGCGGGGCACGAACCGGCCGGATAGCCACTGATGGCAATCGTGAGCGAAGTGGTGGTGGTCGCTGTCAGCGTGATGGTGGGGTTTGCTCCGACCGTGGGCAGCGTGTACGCGAAGGCGGGGGAGGACAACACGGCGGTCGCCCCAACGGCAACGGCACCACCAGCGCCGATCTTCTTCAGTGCTTCGCGGCGATCCATGGCCTCACGCTCCAGGTTGGTGTTGAAGAAACTCAACGGCTTCTTGATGCTAGCAGGAAAGGCGAAGAGCGGACCACACCTTGGGTGGATTCGGCTCCCTCCCTGCGGGTCGGTAGGCATACGAGCAGGAGCAGCGCGGGCATCACCAACGAGCGCTGTCGAACGAGGATGGCCAAGTTGCCGAAGGTTGTCATCGCCAGGGCGGCCAGGCAGCACACGAACACGCAGTACGTCACGAACGGGTAGCGGTTCATGAGGCGCGGCAGAGCGAGCAACCGGCGCACATTGACAACCAGTAGCACCAGCACCAGCGTCGCCTCCACCCCCGCAAGCACCGTCGCAACCTTGCTGACCTCCCAGATGAACGGGCGGGTCAGCGTCCGGAAGATCGCCCATGGGTAGTCCGTCGGTGAGGTGATGCTCATCGGCACGAAGCGGCTCGCCCCGACCTCGGTGCGGCGCGTCGTGAGTTGCACCAGATCGTCGACGGTGGCACCTTCGTTCGCGGCCAACAGGTACTTGGTGGTCGCTTTGGCCATCGCCGTCACACCCGCGACGGCAACGAGGACCAGCCCCACGAGTACCAGCGGATTGTGTCGTTTCCCCGACGCCTGGCCGGCACGATGTCCGGTGAGCAGGGACCCCCCGATCGCCATGGCGAACGCAGCCATCCAGATGCCGGCAAAGTGTGGTCGCACCATGCTGGCACCCAGGAGGCCGAGGCACATCCAGAGCCATGTGCCGACTGCACGGTTACCGGTGAGGAAGCGAGCAACTCCCATCGAGGTCGCCCCCAGCGTCAGGCTCATCCACGCCTCCTTGCCGATCGAGGAGGGCCAGAACACCAAGCTGGGGATCAGGAAGCAGAGGAGTGCATACCGACGTTGCAGAAGGCCCGGAACAGCAATGACCGCTGCCTTGACGCAGAACGCGACCCCCATGAAGCCGAGCAGGCTGAACCAGAGGTTGCCGGCCAGCTTGCTGGATCCGGTGAAGGCGTAAAGGAACCCCGTGAGTTCCCCGATGAACGCCGTGCCGCGGGTGTGTGGGAACAGGCCGACAAAGGTGACGATTCCGTCCCAGAACCCCCTTGCGTAGACCTTTCCGATGGCATGGTAGTTATTGGAATCGGCGGCGCCGGAGTATGCGTCATTGGCCACCCAGTAGCGCGCGAGTGCCCCGATGAGCTTGGCGAGCAGCCCGAGGAGGGCAATTCGCTGCAAGTCGGCGAGACCATCGTTGAAGAAGCGACGGACGAAGACGATGGCGAGCGCGGCGATCGCCGGGCCGGCAGCGAGCGCCCCCCACAGATCGAACTGGACGCTCGCCATCAGCCAGCCGGCGACCAGTACGTACGCGAGCCCTGCGGCGACGACCAGTACCCTGCCCGTGCCACCGGACAGCAGTCGATGCAGCTGCTGCCGCATGCTTCAGTCGTCGTCCGGCGGAAGGACACCAGCGGGACGCTCGATCGGACGTGTGATCTCACGCGAATCGGCGGGCGTCTGGCGGCGCTTGTCGGTGTAGCTCTCGTACGTGGTTGCCTCGGTGTTGTCGCCGACGATCGCCAGCAGAACCTTGGCGGTTGTCAGACTGCGCACGAGTTCCAGAGTGTGCACTGCCGCATCTGACATCGTGTGGTTCAGACGAATGACCATCACGATCGTGTCGACGAGTGGCAGCAGGTCGAGCACTTCCGCGGTCAGACCGATCGGTGACGAATCGATCACCACCGTGTCGCACATCGCAGCGACCTCGGGCAGCAGCTGTGCGGTTGTGCGGGCGAGGCTGCCCGGCGACGCCACGATCGACGACAAGTCGAGCACCACCAGGTTGGGGACCGGCGTCCGCCTCAGCAACTGTCGCAGCGGCGCCTCGATGAGCTCGTCCACGGTGAGCGGCAGCGGCGGCGCCGCCGGGTGCGCGAGACGACCCATGAGGGTGGGGCGCCGGAAGTCGGCGTTGACCGCTACCACCCGCTTACCGGATTCGGCGGCGGCAGCAGCCAGGTTGGCCGTCACCGAAGTCTTGCCATCGCCCGGACCGGCGCTGATGATGAGTGTGACGCGCGCTTTGCGGCCATCCTTCGGCCTTGGCAGGCCTGCCTGCGAGAACGTGACCACGCTGCGCAAGGTGCGGTACGAGTCGGACAGCAGGTCGTGGTTCTCGGGCCGGACCTCGAGCCCCGTGTTGCTGCCAGCGACCAGCGGAATGTTGACGGACGCAGTCGAACCGAAGATGCCTTCCGCCTGCTCTCGGCTGCGGATACGGCGATCGATGCGAACCAGCACCAGCGCCACCGCAAGCCCCGCCGCAAGCCCGATGATGAACCCCAATATCCCTCTGCTGGTACGACTCTTCGGGGCGGCGAGCCCACGCTCGGTCGTCGTTTGCTCGATGGCCACTCCACGCTCGAGCGGGGTGAGCGTCAAGGTCGCGTTGTCCGCGGTGACCGTGTCGTACTGCTCGCTGATGATGCTGTACTGGCGAGTCGCGGAATCCAACTTGGCCGCGACCAAGGCGTCATCTGGGTTGCGGCCGAGTTGCACCTGGAGGTCCTTGATCTCGGCTTCCAATTCGCCTTGACGCCGCAGGAGGCGGTCGAGCCGGGCGGTGCGGACGTCGTCCTGGTGTTCGGCCATGAACTTCACCAGTTCGTCGCCGAAGGCGTTGACGATGCCAACGGCCTCCTCGGGCTTTGCTTGGGACGTGCTGATGTCAACCGAGGCGGCCGCGCTGTCGACCACGACCTGGAGCTGTGATGCGAGGATCGGCCCTTCCCCCTCGCCCTTGCCCAGTGCCAGAGCGGCCCTCTTGGGCACCTCGCCGCGGGTGGCGAAAACTTGGATCTGGTTCACGAGCGGAGTGCTGATGAACCCGCTCACATCGTCGGTGCTCATCAGGATGGAGAAGTGCGCTGTGTACGTGGTGTTCGACGTCTCGGCCTTGCGCTCCGGCTCAGGGATCGCGGCGATGATCGCCCCCAGCAAGGCGAAGGACAGTACCAGCCACCAAAAGCGACGTAGGGCCTGCAACAGGGCTGCTGCGTTCATTCGAGGTTCTCCCCGGCGGCTCTCATCCGTGCAGACAAGGCGATGAGTCTATCCCCGACCGGTCAGCGCAGCGCACGAGCGCCGCTCCGGTCGAAGACGGTGGTGCGGCCGATCGAGCCGACGATGTCCACCGTGAGGTCGCCGTCGATGTGGATGGCATAGGTGTCGTCGGTGGGCAGCGGTTGAGGCCGCAGGGCGAATGAGTAGTCGCCGTCGATGTACCCGACCAGGTCGAGCACGAGCACGTGAGTGGACCCCGGCGCCATGTCGAGTCGCACGGTGTACGCGTTCCAGCCGTCCTGGCTGCCGCTCGACAACCCGACCGCTTCACCGTCGAGGGTGGCGCTGGTCCAGGTCAGCGGCGTGTACACGCTGAGCAGACTGCGGTTGGTGCCCAATGGAAGATTGAGGAACTCGCTGCCAATGACATAGCTGGGGTACCCGCTGGTGGGGGCGTTGTTCCTCAGCGTGACGGTGACCGTGGCGGTGACTGCTCCGTCGTGAACATGGGCGTCGTAGGCGATCGTGCGCTGCAGGAAGCTATCGATCTTGTTGGCCGACGCGTTGTTGGTGATGACGGCCAGACCGTCCCGGTCGGCGACCGACGGCAGCGCCCCAGCCATGCCGATGTGCTGCATGAGCACCTGTTCCTCCGGGCGGCGAGCCCACCCGATGATGTCGCCACCAGTTGCGGCGGGGCCCAGCAGCCGAGCGAGCTGTTGAGGAGCCGGGAGTTGGCCATCGAGCATGGCGTCGAGTGTCGCGGTGGCGACAGCATCGAGCACGTCCGTGCGTTGCGTCGTGTCGTCTTGGCGGTACTGGTCGACGTAGAGGAAGTGCTCGACGTTGTTGGCGGTGAGCGGCCGGTCGAGACCTTCCACCTCGATCGGCCCCGTGGCGCTGAGCAAAGCGGCCAGGCCGGCAGGATCGATGAGGAACACTCCGTCGAGTGGCGAGTGGCCGGTGGCCTCCCAGACATCTGCCATCAGCGGTGCGACGCCTGGCAGGTCAGGATTCATCGTGACGTTCGACCAGAAAGAGTCGTTGGCGTTGCCATCCCTGTCGAGCACCGCCGGGCCGTACAGGGAGCGGAACTCCTGGGTGGTCTCCAGGGGGATGCGATTGGCTTCGCGAATCTCGTTCCCGAGTTCGTTGACCCGGCCGAACTCGGTGCGACTGATCAACCCGAGATCGATGGTGATGATGGCGTAGTCGCCGATCAACCCGATCTGGGCCCTCGCCTCGGCCGGCGACACGAAACCGATGAGGTAGGTGCGCTGCTCGTTGGCGCCGAGCATCGCTGGGCCGACGCGTGCCGCCGTGGCGCTGGCGCGCGCCTGCACGGCCGCCTGCTCGGCGCGGCGTTGATAACGGTGCAAGCGAGTGGCGACCGGTTCGATCAGCCACGGCGAGTCGGCGCTCTGCAGCGCCCCCTGCAGGCCCTCGACCGCGGACTCGAGTTCAGCCAACGGCTCGGCCAGCAAGGCCACTGCGCCGACGTCGATGATCCCACGATCGATTGTCAACGAGTCGAGGTCGGTCGCGTCGAGCGCATCAGCGGCGGCATCTGCGGCGCTTGCCGCGTGCGACACCAATTCAGCGAGCGCATTGCGGTGCTGGGCCACCACGGGAACCAGCCGAGCCGGCTGAGTCCATACCGACTCGGCCGCGTCGGCCACCTCGCGCAGTTGCTCGGCGGCGTCATGCAGCGTCGCTGCTGCAGTGCGAGCGTCGCCGGCCTGCAACTGTGACAAGCCGTCGAGCATGCCCTGGTAGCCGTCCTCGAGTTGGGTACGTACGAGGAACACTCGTGCCGCGAACATGATGAAGGCAAAGAGGCACACCCCGAGGGCGACGCCCACCCCAAGGGCGACTCGTCGGCGCACCAGGGACCGCCGCCGTCCGGCACACACTCCACTGAGCAGGATGAAGACGCCGCCGGCCACAAGGGCAGAAAATCCGAAGAAGGGGTTGGTCGCCAACCGCACCAGGACCTGCGCTGCGATGGCAACCGCCAGGCTGCGCAGCCAGGCCAGGTTCTGCCGATAGGAACCGAGGTACATGCCGCACGCAGCAACGATGCATGCCGCGGCCAGACCGAGCGTGGTGCCCGCTGCCGCAGCCGCCGCCAGGCCGAGCGCGCACAGCGACCACCAGGATGCGGATGCCCCGAGCCAGGTGACCAGGGCCACCAGTGCACCTGCGAGCACCGGATCCAGCCATGGTTGCCCGGTGGGGCGGCAACCGGCGAACCCGGCGGCGACTCCCGCCACCGCTGCGAGGGGGTAGATGACACGCAGATCCTTGTGGCTGATGGCGTTGCGGCGCATGAACCAGGCGGCACTGCTCATCGGCGATTCTCCAGGGCCCAGGTCACCGTGGCCTCGAGACCGGCAGCGAGCTCCACGGGCGCGACACCGGGAAACAGGCTGTCGAGCGTGGTGTGGTCGGCCTGGCTGTGGGCGACGTCGCCGACTCGTGGCGCCTGGAACTCGATGTCGAGCCTGCGGCCCAACTGCAATTGCAGCAGATCGACCAGCTGCAGCAACGAGTTGCGACTACCGAACGCGAGGTTGACCGGCTCGGGGTGCGTGACGCCGCGCGCCAGCGCATCGGTGATGACCGAGGTGACCGTGCCGACGTAGGTGAAGTCGCGGGTCTGTGTGCCGTCGCCGAAGATGGTGAGCGGCCGCTGGGAGAGCGCAGCGTCGACGAAGCGAGGCACCACGGCGGCGTAGGTGTGGTCCGCCGGTTGCAGCGGCCCGTACACGTTGAAGAAGCGGAACGAGAGCACAGGCAGCTGGTAGCTGGCGGCCCACGCCAGCGCGTAGGCCTCGGTGGCGAGCTTGCTGGCTGCGTAGGGCGACAAAGGCCGAGTGGCCAACTGCTCGTGCTTCGGCAACGTGGGGTTGGCGCCGTACACGCTGCTGCTGCCTGCGACGACAACGTGAGCGCCACCGGCCGTGGCGACGCGAGCAGCCTCCAGCACGTTGACCGTTCCAGTCGCGTTGGCCTGGTGACTTGCCACAGGGAACTCGACCGAGCGCGGAACCGACCCAATGGCGGCCAAGTGCACGATCGCGTCGGCACCGTTGCACACGGCCGTGAGTGCGTCGACGTCCAAGATGGACCCGACCACCAGTTCGGCATCGACGCCATCCAGATTGCTGCGCCGCCCGGACGAGAGGTCGTCGAAGGCAACGACCTTGTCGACACCCCGTTGCTGCGCCAACGCGCGGCACAGGTTGCCTCCGATGAAGCCGGCGCCCCCGGTGACCACGACACGCATGCGCAAGAGACTACGGCTCCGGCCGACCAACTGGCCGCACAGCTACGCTGGGGAGAATGAGCGCCCACGGCCCGACCGAAGTACTGGTCATCGGTGGCGGAGGACATGCCCGCGTCTGCATCGAAGCGCTGGCCGACTGCGATTTCGAGGTCGTTGGGTGCCTCACCCGTGACGGGCGCGGTGGCGTAGGGCTGCCATGTCCGGTGGTGGGCGTCGACACCGATATCGCTGCTGTGGCGATGAGGCTGGGGGTCGACCGCGTGTTCGTCGCGATCGGTCACAACGCGACGCGCCAGGCTGCCACCGAGCGCTGCGTCGCCGCAGGGCTGCAGCTGGTGACCGCGGTCAGCCGCTTCGCGATGGTGTCAGCGAACGCCACGATCAGCGCCGGTGCCGCTGTGCTGGCCGGCGCCGTGCTGAACCCGTCCGCAGTGGTTGGGGACGGCGCGATCGTGAACACACGCGCCTCTGTGGACCACGACGTCGTGGTGGGCCGGTTCGCCCACGTCGCCGTCGGGGTGGCGCTGGCGGGCGGCGTCGAGGTCGGCGAGCGAGTCCTCATGGGCGTCGGCTCGTGCGCAACTCCACTGGTCCGCATCGGTGACGACGCGGTGGTGGGAGCTGGTGCCGCGGTGGTTCGCGATGTTCCGCCACGTGTCACCGTCGTGGGTGTGCCTGCTCGTCAGCGGTCACCGAAGTGAGAGTGCTCGCGGACGGCTGCAAACGCGCCCTCGATGTCGTGGCCGGTGTCGTGGGGGGTCTGATCACTTCGCCCCTCGTACTGGTCGCCGCGCTAGCGGTGCGAGTGTCGATGGGGTCGCCGGTTCTCTTTCGGCAGGAACGCATTGGCCGCGGCGGCAAGCCGTTCACGCTGCTCAAGCTGCGTTCGATGGCACATCCGCAGCCTGGCCGTGAAGGCCCGGAGTTCGACGGGGAGCGCCTGGGTCGCCTCGGCAAGTGGTTGCGCGCCAGCAGCATCGACGAGCTGCCGTCGTTGTGGAACTTGCTGCGCGGTGACATCTCGCTGGTCGGTCCGCGCCCGTTGCCCGTGCGGTATTGGCCGCGCTTCACGAACGAGCAGCGGCGACGCTTCGAGGTCCGGCCGGGGATCACCGGGTTGGCGCAGATCGCCGGACGCAACGCGGTGGACTGGCCCGAGCGTCTGGCACTGGATGTGCAGTACGTCGCGACTCGTTCGACGTGGCTCGACCTGAGGATCCTGGCGCGAACGGTGCCGGTCGTGCTGTTGCGGTCCGGTGTCGAGCACGCGGAAGGGGTCACGATGCACGAGATGCCGCCGCAGGTAGATTCCTGACCATGTCCGTCGCGCCTCGCACTCTCGCCGTCATCGGGCAAGGGTATGTGGGCCTGCCATTGGCGATGCGTGCGTCGCAGGTTGGCTACCGCGTCGTCGGCTTCGAGCTGTCCGAGTCGCGCGTCCAGGCTCTGGCCGCCGGTTCCAGCTACGTGGGCGACATCGCCGACGCGGAGGTGCAGGCTGCGCTGGCCGCGGGGTACCTGCCGACATCGGATGCCGCTGATCTCGCCGGGTTCGACATGGCGGTCATCTGTGTGCCCACCCCGCTGCACGAGGGTCGGCCGGATCTCAGCGCCATCGAATCCGCCGGCGAACTGTTGGCGCCGCATGTGCGGTCGGGGTGCGTCGTGGTGCTGGAGAGCACTACCTACCCGGGTACCACCGAAGAACTGTTGGGCCCCATCCTGGAGGACGGCTCCGGCCTGAAGGTGGGGGTCGACTTCCACCTCGGGTACTCGCCCGAGCGCATCGACCCGGGCAATCAGCGCTTCACGTTGGTGAACACCCCCAAGGTCGTGTCGGGCACCACGCCCGAAGCGCTGGCCGCGGTGGAGGCGTTCTACGCCGACATCGTCGACCACACCGTCCCGGTGGGTTCCACGGCCGAGGCCGAGATGACCAAGCTGCTGGAGAACACCTTCCGCCACGTCAACATCACGCTGATCAACGAGTTGGCGATCTTCGCTCGCGAGTTGGGCATCGACGTGTGGCGGGTGATCGATGCGGCGGCCACCAAACCGTTCGGGTTCATGCGTTTCACCCCTGGCCCCGGCGTGGGTGGGCATTGCCTGCCGGTCGACCCGTCGTATCTGTCGTGGCGGGTCGAGCAGCACTTGGGTCGCCCGTTCCGCTTCGTGGAGCTGGCCAACGACATCAACGCCAGCATGCCCGAGCACGTTTTCGACCGCATCGTGGATCTGCTCAACGATGTGCGCAAGCCGCTCAACGGCAGCCGTGTGCTGTTGTTGGGGCTGGCCTACAAGGCGGGCACCAGCGACTGGCGGGAGAGCCCCACGTTGACGTTGGCCGAGCGACTGTCCGCCTCGCGCGCGGAGGTCGTGGTCTGCGACCCGTACGTGCCCGACGTGAACCTGCACGACCTGCCGTTCCGCATGATGCCCTGGAACGATGCCGAACTCGCGGCAGCGGACATCGTGGTCGTCATGGTCGAACACCCGATGTTCGATCCGGACACCATTGCCGCGCGGGCGTCTCTGGTGTTCGACGCGCGCAACTTGCTGCGCGGTCGTCGCTTCACCGGCGCGACGCTGTAGCCACGGTCAGTCCGACCGCG
>CAZREK010000002.1:11599-23722 GCA_964598965.1 uncultured Bifidobacterium sp.
TGCGCGGTCGTCGCTTCACCGGCGCGACGCTGTAGCCACGGTCAGTCCGACCGCGACGACACCCAGAGTTGGTGCTCGTCGGTCAGCAGCGTGGTCTGCGCGCGGGTGGGTTGCGACCGCAGCGGCAGACATGGCAACAGCAACAGGAATGGAATGACCAGCGACCGCTGGCGGACGAGGATCGCCATGTTGCCGAACGAGCTCCACACCAGGCCGAACATGATGCAGATCGACAGTGCGTACATGACGAACGGCGAGGTCACCATCAGGAGGGGTGCCCGGACGAGCCGCCGCCAGCTCGCCGCGCAGAACCCGAGCAGGAACGTCATCTCCACCGCCGGCAACAGTGTGGCGAAGCTCTTCGCCTCGTACAGCATGGGCCGGGTCAGGGTGCGCACGACGGCCTCGGGGTAGTCCAACGGGCCGTTGATCTCCACCGGCTTGAACGAACTGCCCCCCTCGTCGGTGCGCCGGCCGGCTTCGTCGATGATGTCGGAAATCGTTCTCGTCACTGACTTGCCCGACTCCTCGTCGGCGTTGAGGAACTGCAGCGTGACACGGCCGACGAGCGCGAGTGCGCCGAGCCCGACGATGAGCAGCACGCTGTTGGTCAACCTCCGTCGCGGAATGGCCACGGCGCCTCGCCGGAGCCTGCGGCTGCCGGCGGCGACCAGCATCGCCAGCACCATGCCGGCGAGGAACATCAGTGCCATGTGTGGGCGCACCATCGCCGCACCCGCGGCACCGACGACGACCCACGGAAGCCCGGCGCGCACACGCCCCAGCCACAAGCGGGAGGCCCCGAGCGTGAGGACACCGAGGGTGAAGCTGAGCCAGGCTTCCTTCCCCACGCTGGACGGCCAGTAGACGAGGCTGGGCATCAGCACGCACAACCATGCGTACTTGCGCGCTTCGAGGCCGGGGACGGAACGGACAGCTGCCCGCACCACCAGTAGTACGCCGAAGTAGCCGAGCACGCCGTACCACAGGAAGCCGGCGAGGCGACTGCTGCCCACCAGCGAGTAGAGGAACCCGGTGAACTCCTCGATGAACTTGGTGCCTTGTGAGTGGGGCAGGATCTCCCACACGGACATCTTCCCCGTGTACAGCCGGCCGGCAAGGCGCTTGCCCACATAGTGGTAGTTCGTCGCATCGGCGGCACCGCCGTACACGTCGTTGGCGATCCAGTACCGGGCGAGCGTGCCGGCGGCCTTCGCCAGCAGTCCCAGCTGGGCGGCGCGGCGCAGGTGCTCGAGGTCGTCGGCGAACAGCTTGCGGATGACGCGAGTTGCGAACCAGGCGATGAGGGGAGCGGCGACGAAGGCCCCCCAGATGTCGTAGGCGACGTTCGCCATCAGCCATCCGACGAGCATGATGTAGAGCAGTCCGGCGACGGCGATGACCACGCCCGTGGCGCCGCCGAGGCGCAGCTGCACTGCGGACAGCAGCGCTGACGGCTCGGCGTCATCGCGCAGATACGTCCACAGCCAGTAGACGACGAACGCGATCGCCGGCGGGCCGAGCGCGAACGTCACCAGCAGGGTGCCTGATGCGGTGCTGATCTGAGTGGCGATGAAGGCGATGTGCAACGCGCCGCCGATCAAGGCGACGGCCACCGCGCCCCGCGGGGCCTGATCGGTGTGAGCAGCCACCCTGCTACGCGCCGCTCTTCACCGGCTTCTTGCGGCTCTGCCCGCCGTACTCGTAATACGGCTGCTGGCCGGCGACGTCGGCCATGAGCGCCAGATGGATGTGGGCAGTGCTGAGGCTGTGCAGCATTTCCAGCGTGCGCTGCGCGGTGGCGGCGAGCGTGTGGCCAAGACGGATGACCATCACCACTGTGTCGGCCAGCGGCAGCAGGTCGAGCACCTCGGCTGTGAGACCGACCGGCGACGAGTCGATGACCACTGCGTCGGACATTTCCACGATGTCGGGCATGAGCCGGCTGGTGGCGCGGGCGAGGTTGCCCGGCGAGGCTTTGACCGACGACAGGTCGAACAGAGCGATGTTCTGCGTGGAGGTGCGCTGCAGCAGGCTGAGCAGCGGCGTGGTGGCCAGGTCGTCGAGCGAGTACGGCAGCACGGCCGGCGGGTGCTCGAGCAGACGCTTCGAGATCGCCGGACGGCGGAAGTCGCCGTTGACCACGACGACCCGCTTGCCGGTCTCCGCGAACGCCGCGGACAAGTTGGCCGCCACTGACGTCTTGCCGTCGCCGGCGCAAGCGCTGACCACCAGCGTGATGCGGGTGCGCGGCGTGTCGTCGTCGGCGGCCTGCGAGAACGCGACGACGCTGCGCAACGTGCGGTACGCGTCGCTGAGCTGGTCGTGGCGATCGGTGACGACGTCGAGGCGATCGCTACGGGTGGACACCAGCGGGATGTCGGTGGAGGCACCACCGCCGAACACGGCTTCTGCGTGTTCGCGCGAGCGGATGCGACGGTCGAGGCGCCCGAGCACCATTGCGACAGCCGCGCCGATGAGCGCGCCGAGTACGAAGCCCAGCAAGCCGCGAGCGCGGCGGCTGGTGGGTGCCTGCAAACCGGACGATTCGCGTACTGCAGCGGCGCTGCCGCGCTGCAGTTCGGTGAGCGTGAGCGTGGCCGTGTCGTTGCTGACGGAGTCGAACTGCTGCGCGTAGATCGTGTACTGGTTGCTGGCGGCGTTGAGTTCGGCGTTCAGCACCGGGTCGTCCGGCGAACCGGCCAGTTGCGCCTTGAGGTCCTCCAGCTTGGCGCGCAGTCCGTCCAGCCGTGTCTGCAGGTTGGCCAGCCGGTCGGCGCGCACGTCGTCCTGGCGTTCGGCGATGAAGGTGGTGAGCTGCTCGCCGAATGCGTTCACCAGCGCTTCGGCCGCGTCGGGCGTGTCCTGCGTGGTGGCGATCGTCATCGACGCCGTCGCGGTGTCGACGTTGACCTCCACCTGGCTGGCGAGCTGCGGACCCACTTCCTCCGGGCGGTCGAGCGCGACTGCCACACGCTTGGGCACCTCGCCCAGCGTTGCGAACACGGAAAGCTGCGTGACGATGCCACCCGAGTACATGCCGTTGGGGTCATCGGTGGTGATGAGCATCGCGTAGAACGCGCTGTAGCGCAGCTGCGTGTCGGCAGTGGACTGAGGTTCTGGAATAGCGCCCAGAGCCGCACCGGCGAGGGCGAACAGCAGGCACACCCACCAGTAGCGGCGGAAGGCTTGAAGGGGGGAAATGCGGTTCATCATGCGGCGCGTTTCACTGTAGTGGCGATCCGGTGAGGCGAAAGGGCACCTGCCCGTCGCACGGCCCTGGCACACTGGGACGATGCAGTGGAAGATCTACCTGTCGCCACCCGAGATGTCGACCGTCGAACGCGGCCGTCTGTTGGATGCGTTCGACAGCAACTGGATCGCACCTGCCGGCCCTGATCTCGACGCATTCGAGGCGTCGCTGTGCGAACTGTCGGGCGCCGCCGCGGCTGTGGGGCTGTCGAGCGGCACCGCTGCCTTGCACCTGGCGCTGGAAGTCGTGGGTGTCGGGGCCGGTGACGACGTGCTGATGAGCGACCTCACGTTCGCAGCCAGCGCGTTCGCGGCCGGCTACCTCGGCGCGCGCCCGTGCTTCATCGACAGCGAGCCGAACACCTGGCAGATGGACCCGGACCTGCTGGAAGAGGAACTCACTCGCCGCGCTGCATCGGGCACGCTGCCCGCGGCGGTCGTGTCGGTCGACCTCTACGGCTCGGTCGCCGACAACTCACGCATCGCGGACGTGTGCGCCCGCTTTGACGTGCCGCTGGTGGAGGACGCCGCGGAGGCCGTCGGGGCCAGCCGCGATGGGGTCGCAGCCGGTCGCTTCGGTCGTGTCGGCATCTATTCGTTCAACGGCAACAAGATCGTCACCACGGGCGGCGGCGGCGCGCTGGTCACCGACGACCTCGCGCTCGCGAAGCGGGTTCGCTATCTCTCCACACAGTCGCGTGAGGCAGTCCCGCACTACGAACACCGCGAGATCGGCCGCAACTACCGCATGGGCAACGTGAATGCGGCCATCGGTCGCGGCCAACTCGACACGCTCGCCGAACGCATCGAGCAGCGCCGCCGGGTGCAGGACCACTACCGCCGCTGCCTCGCCGACCTTCCGGGGGTCTCGTTCCAGGCCATTCCCGACGGTTGCGCGCCGAATTACTGGCTCACCACCGTGCAACTCGACCCTGACGAGTTCGGTGCCACCCCTGCCGACATCCTCGCGGCGTTGCGGTCGGAGGCCATCGAGGCCCGGCCCGGTTTCATGCCCATGCATCTGCAACCGGTGTTCGCCGGGGCACCGACGGTCGGCGGAGCTGTCACCGAGCGCCACTTCGCGTCCAGCGTCAGCCTGCCCAGCTCGGGGCGACTCTCCAGCGACGACGTGCAACAGATCGTCGACGTGGTGCTGTCGGTACGACGGTGAGAGCCGTCGCGCTCTGCCTGTTGGCCGCAGCTGCGATGTGGCCCAGGCCGCGCTGGCTCGGCGGATCGCTGGCGGTGGCTGCTGCCGCTGCGTTGGTGTGGAGCACTTGGTCCGCCTCCTTCCAACACCGCGGCAACGCCTGGGCAGTGGCGGTGGTGATGGTCCTCGTGCCGGTGCTGTGGTGGGCGATGCCCAGGGTGCAGCAACGCCTGTCGGCGATCGGGGGAGCGTGGGGTCTGCTGTTGGGTGCGGCGGTGGCGATCTACGGCTGTGTACCGGAGACGGATCAGATGCGCGAAGTTGCGGTGGTGTTGTGCGCCGGCTGTTTGGCGGAGACGGCGCGCCGTCGACCGCTGCCCCAGCCGGCACTGGCTGCTGCATCGGGTCTCGTCGCATGGTCGGCGATCTACGGGGCCACCGGCCGCCCCAGCGCGTTGGTCGGCGGACTGTTCGCCCTTCTCGCGCCGGCTGCTGTGGCAGTCGTGCCAGCGCGGCGACCTTGGGTGCCCTGGACGATCGGGGTGATGTGGTCCGGGGCGGCTGTCACCGTCGCGCGCACAGGCGGAATCGCCACCTCACTGTCGGAGGCATTGGTATGGGCCGTTGCCATCGGGCTGCTCGCAGGCCTCGCAACGACGGTCGTTTACTTCCTTTTTGACGGTCCTGCGTCGAGTCGATCCGCTGGTTAGGGTCGCTGAAGATGGTCGCTTCCGTGTTGTGGGTCATCAAGGGTCTCGGTCCGGGCGGCGCCGAGCGACTGCTGGCGGAGTCCGCGCGCCCGCTGCAAGCGCTGGACGTGCAGATCCAGTGCGCGTACGTGGTGCCGTGGAAGAACCATCTGGTGCCCGAGCTGGAAGCGTCGGGTGTGCACTGCCAATGCGTCGGTTCCGGGACAGGGCGTGGGGGGTTGCTGTGGCCGCTGCGTCTGTTCCGCCTCGTACGCCGCGGCGGCTTCGACACGGTGCACGTGCATTCGCCTCTGCCGGGCAGCATCGCCCGCCTCGCGGTCCGTTCGTTGCCGCGCCGGCGCCGGCCGATGGTGGTGACGACGGAGCACAACGCGTGGGGCACTTACCGCCTGCCCACTCGCGTGTTGAACCGACTGACCGGTCGGCACGACCAGCACACCTTCGCGGTCAGCCCCGAGGCCGCCGAGTCCGTCAGCGGGGCCCAAGCGGCGCGGACATCCGTGCTCACTCATGGCATCGACGTGGTGGGTTTGCGAGCGCGCGGCGCGGCGCGCGAGTCGGCACGAGCATCCCTGGGGGTCCCCGCCGGTCGGTTCGTGTTCGTCACCGTCGCCAATTACCGGACACAGAAGGACTATCCCAATCTGCTGCAGGCATGCGCCAGGTTGCGCGACCTTGGCCTGCCGTTCACTGCGTTGGTCGTGGGGCAAGGGCCGCTGCGCGCGGAGGTGGAGGCGCTGCACACCGAACTGGGCCTGCGCGATCACGTGGTGCTGCTCGGCTACCGATCCGACATCGCCGAGGTGATGTCCGCGGCCGACGCGTTCGTCCTGGGATCGGCGTGGGAGGGTCTGCCGGTGGCGCTGATGGAGGCGACCGCCATCGGGTTGCCGTGCGTGCTCACCGATGTCGGCGGTATGCGTCAGGCGCTCGGCGACGATGGTGCGCTGTGGGTGCCGGCCAAGGACAGCGTGGCGCTGGCGGATGGCATGGCGGCGATGATGGGCGACCCTTCGATGCGTGAACGTTTGTCAGATTGTTCGCGCCGAGCAGCGGATCAATTCGACAATCAGTCCGTGGCCGCCGAGCTGGCCCGTTGGTACAAGGCGGGCGTGCCTGCGCCGCGCCCGGTGCCCAAGGCGCCGACCGGCATCGAGGTGCGTCGTGCCGGTGACGCCGATCTGCCCGAGATCATCGAGTTGTGCCGTCGCTCGCTCGGTTGGCACGACGGCGACTGGGAAGGCATGTTCCGGTGGAAGCACTTCGAGAATCCGTTCGGTGCGTCGCCGACGTGGGTGGCGATCGCGGACGGTCGCATCGTGGGGCTGCGCACGTTCATGCGTTGGCAGTTCGAACGCGACGGCCGGGTGTTGACGGCGGTTCGTGCGGTCGACACTGCGACCGATCCTGACTACCAGGGCAAGGGGCTGTTCACGCTGCTGACCCTCACTGCGTTGCCTGAACTGCGCGCCGAGGGGGTGCACCTGGTGTTCAACACGCCGAACACCAAGAGCCGGCCCGGCTACCTGAAGATGGGCTGGCAGGACGTGGGCACGCTGCGGCCCGTGCTGCGGCCGGTGCGTCTGCGCCGCTTGCTGAAAGTGCTGCGCTCACGTGTGCCAGCCGACCACTGGCCGATGAACGTCGTCGAGGTCGGACGGTCGGTGGAGGAGTGGTTGGCCGCCGACGGTGCCGAGGTGCTGCCGGTGCGACGCAGCGATTGCGGCGTGAGGACAGTGATCGACGCTGCCTTCGCCGAATGGCGCTTCGGGTCGGCGCTGCAGCCGTGCCGTGTCCTGGGCAGCGGCACGACGTTCGCCGTGGTGGAGGTGCGCCGACGTGGTTCGATCGTGGAGCTGGTACGAATGGCGTCCTTCGGCCCACCTCGCAAGGTGGATCGGCTGTTGGTACGGGCCGCCAAACAGGTTGGTGCCGATGTCGTCATCCGTCTCGGCTGGAGTGCCCCATGGCGTGGCTTCTTCCCGGTTCCCGGTGCCGGCCCGCGTTTGACGTGCCTGATGCTGGCCGACGAGCCGATGCCCGCGCTGACGGAGTGGCACCTGTTCATGGGCGACGTGGCACTGTTCTGAGATGGTGCTGCGTGTCCTCGTCGTGGTGTCCTCCGATGCGCGCCGCGGCGCGGAGGTGGAGGGCACTCAACTTGCCGAACAGCTGACGGCGATCGGGCACGTCGCGCGCTCGGTCGCGTTGAGTCCAGCGGCGACCGGTGGGTTGGACGTCGAATGCCTCGGGTCCAGTCGGCTGTCGCGGTCGACGCTGCGTCGTCTGAGACGACTCGCGCGCGAATACGACGTGGTGGTCGCCTACGGGTCCAGCACACTGCCGGCCTGCGCGATCGGGCTGCTGGGCACCCGGGTGCCGTTCGTGTATCGCAGCATCGGTGACCCTGCTGCGTGGGTGCGTGGCCGGGTGCACCGTTGGCGCACCGGGCTGCTGTTTCGCCGCGCGGCGGCGGTTGTCGCCCTCTGGGACGATGCGGCCGCCTCGATCAGGGGGCTGTATCGGGTGAAGGCGCAACGGTTGTCGGTGATCCCCAACGCGCGCCCACCGGCAAGCGGCCTCGGCGGTCGACGCGCCGATGCACGCCGTGTTCTCGGCGTGCCGAACGACGCCGAACTCGTGACTGTGGTCGGCGCGCTCAGCCCGGAGAAGCGTCCGCTGCTGGCTGTCGAGGCTGTCGCTGGCACCCCGGACGCCTTCCTGTTGATCGTTGGTGCGGGTCGGCTGTCAGATCAGGTCGCCGAATCGTGCGGCCGCCTGCTCGCTGGGCGTCACCGAATGCTCGGTGTGGTCAGCCCGCTCGACGATGTGTGGGCGGCGACCGACGTTGTCCTGTTGACCAGTTCCACCGAGGGAATGCCCGGCGTTCTCATCGAAGCTCAGCTGGCCGGAGTGCCGGCAGTCTCTTCCGACGTTGGCGCCGTGCGGCTGGTCGTCGCCGACGGTGTGTCGGGCCGATTGGTCGGAGCTTCGGAACCAAGTGAGTTCGCGGCGGCACTTCAGCAGGTGTTGCAGGACCGAGACGCGATGTCGGTGGCGGCGACAAGTCACGCAGAGCAGTTCAGTTGGGCGCGTGTCGCTCCGTTGTGGGTGGATGTGCTAGGTCGTTGTACATCGCGAGCATCCGGTTCGCCGATCGCTCGAGCGTGAACCGATCGAGGAAGTCGTCGCGCGCCGCGTCGCCGAGCCGTTCGCCCAGGGCGCGATCGCGAAGGAGCCGCGTGATGGACGCAGCCATGGCGTCGACGTCACCGATGGCTGAGATCAGCGCGTTGCGTTCGTGAACGAGGATGCCCTGCATCCCTTTGAGGTCGGTGGATGCAATCGGGGTTCCGAGCGCCATCGCTTCGAGTGCAATGCCAGCGGTACCTTCGAAGTGGCTCGGCAAGGCCATGACATCGGCGGCAGCGAGTAGATCGGCAACGTCCTCGCGGTGGCCCAGCAGACGTGCCCAGGACGTGGCGTCGCACTGTTGGATCGTGGCCTTGATCTGTGCGGTGGAAGCACCTTCGCGGCCAGCGATCAGCAGCATCGCATTGGGGAACTGCTTGCGTGCCACCTGCATTGAGCGGATCAGGTCTGCGTGAGCCTTCTGAGGTTCATGCCGGCCCGCGGCCACCACGACTGGAGTACCCGAATCGAGTCCGAGTCGCGAGCGGGTGTCGGACCTCCGTTCCGGAGAACGAGTTCCGAGTAGCGCTGTGTCACGCCCGCGTTCGACGACGGTGATCTTTCCGGTGCGGATGCGGTACCGATCTGCGTACAACGCCCCGACACCTTCCGTCACCGCGTGGAATTGATCGACGAACATGTGGCCAGTGATGGCGTCAACGAGGTTCACCACTCTGCGCTTCCACTCGCGGACTGCTGGGTCGTAGCCCTTCGAACGCGGCGTGTTGACGAAGCTTGAGACCACCTTCACCGGCAGACCCACCGCGGACAACCTTCCGATTTGGTCCGCAGCGAACAAGGCTGTGTGCAGCACATCTGGCTGAATCTGTCGAGTGAGAGCGCGCAGTTGGCGCACACGCTGTGCCACGCCGGTTCCCGTGATGCGGTGCACCGGAACATGGGCGGCGCTGACCTGAGCCTCAAAGCCAACCTCGGCGCGGTAGAGGGTGGCGATGGAGGACTCGACGCCCATCGAGAGGAGTCGCTCGGCAAGCATTGCCGTCGACTGCTCAGCGCCGCCTGCCCCGAGGCTGTCGATGACGAAGAGGACCCTCACGTCATCACCCGAGAGCGGAGAGATGCCAGGCAACCTGTGCGCGGACGCCGTCCTCTAGCCCGGTGATCGGGCGCCAGTCGAGTTGTTCAGCCGCCATGGCGATCGAGCCACCTGTTCGATGGACATCCCCGGGTTGCGGAGGCCGCACCTGCACGGGCACGGGGCTGCCGACCGCCTCGGAGACGAGCTGCAAGAGGTCACTGACGGTGGTGTCGGATCCGCCAGCGACGTTCAGCACGGCACCCGGTTCGACCTCGGCCGTGGCAGCACGCGCTGTGGCGTCGACGACATCACCCACGAAGGTGAAGTCCCGGATGTGTGATCCGTCGCCGTACAGCGGAAATGCCACTTGGTGGCGGGCTGCCTGAATCATGCGATGAATCGCCATGTCGGGTCTCTGACGCGGGCCGTACACGGTGAAGTAGCGAAGTGACACGGTGGGAACCTGGAAGTTGGCGGCGTATGTATTGCACAACAGTTCGGCCGCAAGCTTGGTGACACCGTACGGGTTGAACGGCCGGGTCGGGGCCTGTTCGGTGGTGGGCCACTGTAGGGCCTGCCCGTACACCGATGAACTGGACGCGTAGACGAAGCGATGCAAGGAACGACCACGACAAGCCTCGAGCAAACGCTGGGTGAGGTTGACGTTGAGTTCGTTGTAGAGCTGGAACCCGTCTGCCCACGAAAGGCGCACTCCCGGCTGAGCCGCCAGATGGAAGACGACATCAACGCCGTCGAGCAAGTGGCGGAGATCGGCGGTCAGCAAGTCAGCTTCGACAAGCGTGAAGGCGTCATGACACATGGCCGACGAAATGTTGCCTCGCTTCTGAGCTTCCTCGTAGTAGGCCGTGAAGCGATCGGCGCCGATCACGGACCACCCTTCCGAGATCAAGTGATCCGCGAGGGTGCTTCCGATGAAGCCGGCAACGCCGGTGACCAACGCTCGCACGTCGGCACGTTACCTGCTCGCCCACTCTCGGTCGCGGTTCAGGCACCCGAGTGAGCCGGTGTCCAGGACCGAGACACCTCTCCGGTGCGGCTCAGCGCCCGTGTGCGGCAGAACGACCAGCCCCGAACGAGGCTGCATCGCAGATGTTCGCCCAGTTGTCGACGAACCACTGATGGGTCCGCGCGAGGCCATCGTCGAACTCGACCGTGCCACGGAACGCCAGCTGCTCGCGTGCCTTCGTGGTGTCGGCCTCGAATCGCTTCTTCGTGTCCCACTTGCGTGCAGGGCGATGGAGGATCTCGGAGGCCGACCCGGTGAGCTTCAACACGCGCTGCGCGAGGTCGAGGATGCTGACCTGGCGTCCCCCGGCGAGGTTGTACACCTCTCCGACGGCTGCGGGGAGGGAGCCGCAGGCGAGCATTCCATCGACGACGTCGCCGACGAAGGTGAAGTCGCGGGTCTCCTCGCCGGTACCGGTGATGGGCAGCGGATCGCCTCGCAGCGCCCAGTACAGGAAGTTCGGAATCACGTTCCGGTACTGCCCGGGAACCTCGCCCGGCCCGTAGGAGTTGAACAGCCGAACGCTGGAGATGGGCAGGTCGTGGTGGTGGTGGTAGAAGTTCGAGTACAGCTCTCCGAGGAGCTTGGTGATCTGGTACGGCGTGCTGAGGTGCAGCGACGTGTGGGTCTCCGGCACAGGCAGCGGGGCGCCGGTTCCGTAGATGGAGCTGGACGACGTGAACACGAACCGGTCCACCTGCGTCATGGTGGCGTACTCCAGCAAGCGCAACGTGCCGAGTCCGTTGACCATCAGGTCGCGCTCCGGATAGTCGACCGAGTTCTGATTCGCGAAGAACGCGGCGAGGTGGAACACCACTGCCGGTCGCTCGGCGAACACTCGCTTCAGCGCAGTCTCGTCGAGGATGTCGGCTTCGACGACGAGCAACTGATCGTGGCGCGGCAGGTTCCAGCGGTACCCCGCGGTCATGGAGTCGAGGACGACCACGGATGCCCCCGCTGCCAGCAGAGCCGCGGTCAGGTTCGACCCGATGGCACCCGCGCCACCGGTCACCAGGACGGTTCGGCCCTCGTACGCGCTGGCAGGGCTGTCGGTCGGCGTGCTGGTCATGACTGGGAATGTACCCCGCTGCGCCGTCGTGAAGCCGGAAGGCGCATGCTGCAGCGAAGCGCTAGAGGTACAAGTGGCGGAGTTTGAGCGACCCGACGAGTCGTCCGCATCGTTTCGCTGTGGTTCGGATCCAGGCACCGCGCTTGGTCGGCATGAGGATTGCCAGAGGGAGCATGAGGATTGACCACGCCCAGCCCTTGGCAGCGAGAGCGATGGAGCTGGGCTCCAAACCCTGGTCACGAAATCGCTGATACATCTGCACGTTCGCTTTGCCGAACCGGTACTGCCGGCGCCATATCGATCGCCACGTGGAGCGGAGCCGGTACTGCACGACGGCGTCAGGAGCTGGCATGTACGAGTAACCAGCGAGTTGGGCGCGCCAGAAGAAGTCGAAGTCGTCGCCTCCCATGGTCAGCGATTCGTCGAATCCACCGACCGCGTCCCAGACTTCACGGCGGAAACCGCAATTGGCTCCGTACGGCGCCGGCAGAAAGGCGTAACCGTCCGCTGGGAACAGTGTGCCGTCAACTCCCCAGCGAGCCAGGGTCTTCTGGCTGTTGATCGATGCGACGTGCAGTCCGCCTCCGGTGGTCGGTGAGATGGCGAGGCACTTCGCCATCGTCTCGATCGGGTCTGCCGCGGGTTTGGTTGACATCGCTTATGTGGGGCGTTGCCCTGCGGAAG
>CAZREK010000003.1:0-23334 GCA_964598965.1 uncultured Bifidobacterium sp.
GCCGCCGGTCTGGCCTGGGTGGTGGTCGAGTGGCTGCGCGACGGTCACCCCACGAACCTGGGCGCGGCCTCTGGCATCGTGGCCGGCCTCGTCGCCATCACCCCGGCCGCCGGCTACGTGTCGGGTGCGGGCCCGATCTGGATCGGCCTCATCGCCGGTGTGGTGTGCTCGTACGCCGTGAAGTTGAAGACCCGCTTCGGCTTCGACGACGCGCTGGACGTGGTGGGTGTGCACTTCATGGGCGGTCTCGTCGGCTCGCTGCTGATCGGCTTCTTCGCCGACCCCCAGTTCTTCGGCGGCTCCTGGTACAAGGGCATCTTCTACGGCGGCAGCGCTCAGCTGCTGGGCGAGCAGGCGTTGGCGAACGGCGCGGCGATCGTGTGGTCGTTCGCGGTGACGTTCGCGATCATGATCGTGTTGAAGAAGACCATCGGCGTCCGGGTGGACGCGGAGACCGAGTCCACCGGCCTCGACCTGGCCCTGCACAGCGAGACCGCCTACCACGGCGGCGGCCTGCACTGAATCGACTGGAGAACGTCACATGAAGCTCATCACCGCAATCATCAAGCCGTTCAAACTGGACGAGGTGAAGACCGCCCTCCGCGACGCAGGTGTCGTCGGCATGACCGTCAGCGAAGTCCGCGGTTTCGGCCGTCAGGGCGGCCACACCGAGACCTACCGCGGCACCGAGTACCAGATCGACTTCGTGCCAAAGGTGCGCCTGGAAGCCGTCGTCGACGACGGCGACGTGCACCGCGTCATCGACCTGATCGCCGAGAGCGCCCGCTCGGGCAAGATCGGTGACGGCAAGATCTGGGTCACCCACGTGGAAGAGGTCATTCGCATCCGCACCGGCGAGTCCGGCTCCGACGCGATCTGAGCGAGCTGAACACCGGATGAAGCCTGTCGACGCCGCCACCATTCGCCGGGTGCGAGCCCAGCTGGTGAGCGACGCCGACCTCACCGGGCGCAGCCTGGCGCGCCGGTTGTCGCAGCAGGCGGACTCGTCGTTCGAGAGCATCGCCGCGGGCTTGCCCGCCGGATGGGCAGTGATGGCCACCGGTGGGTACGCCCGCGGCACGCTCTCGCCAGGCAGCGACATCGACGCAGTCCTGCTGCACCCGCAGAAGGCATCGGCCGACCAGGTGAAGGCGATGGCCGAACGCCTGTGGTACCCCATCTGGGATGCAGGCCTGAAGATCAGCCCGGCCGTGCATTCGCCCAAGACGCTGCTCGCGCTGGCCGCCGACGACCTGGACACCGCCACCAGCCTGTTGGTGGTGCGCTGCCTGGCCGGCGACCCGACGGTGGTCGCCGAGGTGCACGCCGGTGCGCTGGACCAGTGGCGCAAGCGTCCGTTCGTGTGGTTGCAGCGCCTGTCGGAGAGCGCAGCACAACGCTGGGCCAAGCTGGGTGATGTCGCCTCGCTGCTGGAGCCGGACCTGAAGGACGGCCGTGGCGGCCTGCGCGACCACGACACCATCCGCTGGGCCCTGCTGGTGGATCGGCCAGACGTGACCGCAGCGCTGGACGGCCCAGTGGACGACTTGGCCGGGCCGGCGGAACTGTTGTTGTCCGTGCGGTGCGAACTGCACCGTGCCACCGGGCGCAACTCCAACGTGCTGTTATTGCAGGACCAGGATCGTGTCGCCGAGGCGATGGGCTTCGCCGATGCGGACGCCCTGATGCAGAATCTGGCCGGTGCGGCCCACACCATCGAGTGGGCGACGGAGCGGTTCTGGTGGCGTGTGGATCGGCTCGTCCGCTCGGGGGGCCGCACGCCGAAGACCCCGCAGGTCAGCGAGCTGACGGCAGGTGTGTTGCTGGTGGACGACGAGGCACAGATCGCGCCCGAGGCCGATGTCGACGAGCAGTCCTACGTGTTCCGTTTCGCCGCGGCCGCGGCGCACGCGCGCAAGCCGATGGGCGGTCGTGCGCTGCAAATGCTGGCCAGCAGAGGTACCGACCCGGGCGAGCAGTGGACCGAGGGCACCCGCCGCGCGTTCGTCAGCCTCTTGGGCGCGGGCGAGTGGGTGCCGCAGACGGTGGAGGCGCTGGAGCGCTACGGCCTGTTCAGCCGCTTCCTGCCCGAGTGGCGAGCCGTGCGCAGCCTTCCGCAGCGCAACGCGTTCCACACCTACACCGTCGATCATCACCTGCTGCAGACGATCGCCATCGCCGGCGAGTTCGTGCGCGATGTGGAGCGCCCCGACCTGCTGCTGATGGGCGCGCTCATGCACGACCTGGGCAAGGGCTACCCCGGCGATCACACCGATGCCGGCGTGGAGCTGCTGCCGACGGTGATGGGAAGGATGGGTTTCGACGCGGAGGACCAGCGCGTGGTGTCGCTGCTGGTGCAACACCACCTGCTGCTGCCCGAGACGGCGACCCGACGCGACCTCGACGACCCACGCACCGCGGCCACCGTCGCCGAAGCAGTGGGCGAGGTCGGCACGCTGCATCTGCTGCGCGCGCTCAGCGAGGCGGACAGCCGCGCCACGGGCCCGTCGTCGTGGTCGGAGTGGAAGCGCGGCCTGATGGCCCAGTTGGTCGACCTCACCGAGGCCGCATTGGCGGGCACGGTGAAGCCGCGCCGGTCCACCGATCTGCCCGACTCGGCTCGCCTGGCCGCACTGGTGGCCGACGGCTCCGTGCACGTCGAGCACGTGGAAGCAGGAGACGTCGATCTGCTGCGCATCGCTTCGCGCGACCGCTCGGGCCTGTTCGCCCACATCGCTGCAACGCTGGCTCTGCACGGCCTCGACGTCATCGGTGCGGCCGCGACCACCGGCGCGGACGGCGTGGCGGTCGACGAGTTCCGCATCGCCCGCGTGTCGTCTGGCGTGGTGCCGAATTGGGCAAAGGTGGAGAACGACCTGCGTGGCGCGCTGTCCGGCGAGATCGATGTCGACGCCCGCCTGGAGGCGCGCTTGAAGTCGCAGAGCCGCCGTCGCAAGGCAATGGCGGCCGTCGCACCTCGGTTGGAGGTGCTGGTCAGCAACGAGGCGTCCGAGTCGTCGACCGTGGTGGAGGTGCGCGCCCCCGACGCGCCAGCCGTGCTGTACCGGTTGTCGCACGCGCTGTCCACGATGGGCCTCGACATCGGCTCGGCCGTGGTGGCCACGCTGGGCCACGAAGTGGTCGACGTCTTCTACGTCACCTCGGCCGGGGCCAAGTTGCCCGCCGACGTTCACGACTCGGTGCGCACTGCGCTCAAGGCCGCGCTCGAGGCCTGAAACGCGAACGAGGGGCCGCAGCCCGTAGGCCGCGACCCCCCTGCTGAACCGATGGATCAGATCGCTTCCGCGCCTTCTTCGCCCGTGCGGATGCGGACGATGCGCTCGATGCCGGTGACCCAGATCTTGCCGTCGCCGATCTTGCCGCTCGCGGCGGCACCCTTGACGGCTTCGATGGCGCCGTCGATGGCCCCATCTTCGACGATCAGTTCCAGCTTGACCTTGGGCAGGAAGTCGATCTTGTACTCCGAGCCACGGTAGGTCTCCGTGTGGCCACCCTGGCGGCCGAAGCCCTTGACCTCGGTGACGGTGATACCGGTGATGCCGGCCGCCTTGAGAGCGTCTTTCACGTCGTCGAGCTTGTGTGGCTTGATGATTGCGGTGATCAGTTTCATGTGAGTGAGAACTCCTTGGAAGAACGTGTTGGTGTTGAGTAGCGAAATGGTGTGGCGCGCCCGGGTCGCCGATTGCTCGACGACCCGGGGCTGCCCCTACCCGGATACCAAGGGCATCCGGATCGAGTGCCGGGTCGACGACCTCAGTCGTTGTACGCCAGCACACCCATCTCGGGGAGGTCGAGACCCTGGATCTCGTCTTCCGCGGTGACACGGATGCCACCCTTGGTGAACTTGTTCTGGATCTTGAAGAAGGCGAAGGCGATGCCGAAGATCACGGTCCACAGGACGAGTGCACCAACGGCCTGGGCGCCGAGCTGGCCCCATTCGCCCTTGATGATGCCTTCGACACCGGCAGAGCTCGAACCGTTCCAGCCGGCGCCGTACTTGCCGTTGGCGAAGATGCCGACCGCCAGCACACCGAACGTGCCGCACATGCCGTGGACGGCGATGGCGCCCACCGGGTCATCAACGTGCAGCTTGTCCCACAGGAACACCGACTCGATGGCGATGACGGCTGCGACGGCGCCGATGACAGCTGCGGCCCACGGGGCGACGAATGCACAGGGAGCGGTGATCGCCACCAGACCGGCCAGCATGCCGTTGACCATCATGCCGGGGTCCGGCTTCCCGGTGCGCCAGGTGATGTAGTACATCGCCACGACGGCACCGAGGGCACCGGCGATCGCCGTGTTGGTGGCAACCGTCGCGAACTGCACATCGGTGGAGGCCAGCGTCGAAGCGGCGTTGAAGCCGAACCAGCCGAACAGCAGGATGAAGCAGCCGAGGATGGCCATGGGGATGTTGTGGCCGGGGATGCCGCGAGCCTTGCCGTTCTCGTCGTACTTGCCGATGCGAGGACCGACGACGATCGCGCCTGCCAGAGCGGCAACGCCACCGACGGCGTGGACGACACCGGAACCGGCGAAGTCGACGTAACCGGCACCGAGGTGCATGGTCTCCCAGCTCTTGGCCAACCAGCCGCCGCCCCAGGTCCAGGCAGCGAACAGCGGGTAGTACAGGGCGCCGCAGAACAGGCCCCACCACACGAAGCTCTTCCACTTCCAGCGCTCGGCCATGGAGCCGGTGGGGATGGTGGCGACGGTGTCCATGAAGGCCACCATGTAGAGGAAGAAGCCCAGCAGGGCGGGCGTGGCCGCATCGCCGAGGTGGTTGTAGGCCCAGTAGAAGATGCCCGTGAAGTCGCCACCGATGGCCGGCAGACCATCACCGTTCATCGCCTTGTCCAGACCCATCGGGCCGTACGAGTAGCCGGCGAAGGCGAGCGGGAAACCGACGAACAGGAACCCGACGAAGCCGAGGCCGAAGATCGCGAAGTTCATGCTCATCACCTCCGCGGCGTTCTTCTTCTGAGTGAAGCCGGTTTCCACGAGGGCGAAGCCGGCCTGCATGAAGATCACCAGCACAGCGCCGATGACCACCCACAGCAGGCTGGTGGACTTGCCGAGGGTCTCGACGGCGGCGAGAGCATCCTCACCACTGTCGGCATAGGCGTTGGCTCCGAGGAGCAGGGTTGCGGCGACGGCACCAAAGGTCGCGCCGAGTAGGTATTTGGGCGCTCGGTTGCGCACGTGAGTCTCCTTCGTTGGAAGTCGAGGTCGAGGGGCAGATACGACACTCACTACGACACTGGAGCGAGTGACCCGCACGGTAGGAGAGCGAGGTTTCGGGTCGGTACGCCGAATGTTTCCAGTGTGTGATGGTCGCGTTCAGCGACCCGAGCGGCGGCGACCACGGCGTGAACCGGTCGCCGTCAGTGCGGCCCGAACCCGATCCATCGTGTCCGCGCTCAGCTTGCGGCCGAACGTGTCGCTGACGCCGAAGCGGTCGTGCACCTGGCCGTCGTCGGTGGCGATGCGAGCGGTGTGCACCACAACCTTCGCCGCAGCGAACGCCGCGCTCACCGCGCTGAGGACACCGGGACGGTCGGGTCCGGTGACCACCACGGCCGTGTGCCACGGCAGCGCGTCGTTGTCGAATGCCAGCTCGATGTCCGGCATCGGGTGCGGTTCCAGAGGGCGGCGGAGACGGGCCTCGAATCCGGTCGCAAGGTCGCGGGCCCCGGGCCGATTGCGGGAACGGACGATGAACGAGTCCAGCACCGCGCCATCCGGCCAGGTGGCGATCGTCGCCCGCAGGATGTTCAGCCCGTTATCGGTGAGCACCTCGGTCAACCGTGCCAGCAGACCGTCCGTGTCGCGGCAGGCGACGTCGATCTTCCACTGGTCCGGCTCGGGTTCCGGCACGATCGCCACCCGCACCGAGCCGGCGCGCGGCAGCGGCTCCACGAGCCGCGCCTGTCGAGCCAGTTCGTCCGGTTCGTGAGCCAACAAGTAGGCGTTGGAGGCGAAGCGCAGCCGCTCGATGACGGCCGGATCGTCGACCAGGTGCTCGGCTGGGAGGCGCCGCACGGCGGCCAGGTTGTCCGCCTCGCTGCTGGTCACCTCCGGGTGGGTCAACGCCTCGCTGACCAGCGAGAACCGCTCGTCGAGCGCCTCGCGCTGCCAGTGGTCCAGCCCGCCGATCGCCAATGCCAACTCGTACGCCTGGCGCGCGTGGTCGACGGTGGCCAAGTGGGTGGCCAGTTGCAGGATCTCGTGCTGCTCCAGCGAGTGCGGGTCGCGCAGACCGGAGCGCAGCAGCCGTGCGTCGGTGACGAGCGCGACGACGCGCAACGCTTCTTCCGTGGGCACCAGCCGGTTCGCCAGCGACAGCGCGCATGCGTCGACGTCGTCGGCGTCGCCACACACATCGGCGGTCAGTGCTGCGATCACCAACTCATCGACGGCCAGGCCGATCTGGTGAGCGAGGGCATCCAGCCGCTCCACCACCGGGAACCGCAACGCAGCGGTGGGGTCGAGGTCGCCGAGGTCGGCGCGGCGGTGCTCCATCGCCGAAGCGACCTCTGGCAGCGCGCGTTCCAGCACGCCCGACACGTCGAGGAAACGCAACGCACGTGGGTTGTCGTCGCGCAATATGCGCACCAGCGCCGCAGTGTCGGCCTGGTCCCACGACAACTGGGCCGTACGGTGCACGCCGAACCAGTCGAGCAACCCGTCCGAAGGACGGGCCATGCCCGCCAGCCCGGCGGTCCGCAGCGCGAGCGGCACGGTCAACGACACGGGCGGCTGCCCGGCCAGTCGGACTGCACCAGCCTCGACCGTCAACCACCCACCGGGCGGTTCCTCCGTGGTCGCGTCGTCGGCGCCGTCGGGCTCGACACCGCGACCCAAGCGCCAGCGCAGCAGTGGAGGCGTGACGACGGTAGTGAACAGCACCACCAGGATCAATGCACCGTACTGGTCGTCGTTGAGTACCCCGTTGGTGAGACCGATGGAGGCGAAGATCAACCCCACTTCGCCACGAGGGATCATGCCGAGGCCGACCAGCAGGCGGTCGACTCGGGTGCCGAACGTGCCGACCGCGGCGGCGAGCTTGCCGATCACGGCCACCACGCAGAGCACCCCGGCCAGCCCCAGTACAGATGGCTTGAACATCGCGTCCAGCTCGGTGTTGATGCCGATCTGGGCGAAGAAGACGGGGATCAGAATGTTGCCGACGGCGCCCAGATCGCGAGCCACGCGCTCGTGGTGGTGGCTGCGGCCGAGACCGAGCCCGGCCATGAAGGCGCCGATGATGAACGCCAGCTTGGACACATCGGCCAGTTCGGCGAACCCGATCGTGATGACCAGCGCGGCGATCGTCACCGTTGCCGGTGACAGCGCCTTGCGGTGCACGACGTCCAGCACTCGCGGAATACCCACGATGCCGACGACACCAGTGACGAGCAGGAACAGCAGCGCGATCCCGAACGTCGTCGCGATCATCCCCGGCCCGACCGAGCCGCCGGTGACGATCTTGACGACCACGGTCAGGATCACCAGACCCAGCACGTCGTCCGCCACTGCCGCGCCGAGAACGATGCGCGCCTCGGTGGTCGCCAGCGCCCGCAGGTCGCCGAAGACGCGTGCCGTGATGCCCACGCTGGTAGCCGTCAGGGCAGCGCCGATGAACACCGCCGTCTCCATCGACTGGCCGAAGAGAACCCCCACCCCGATGCCCGCCCCGAAGGGGACGACGACCCCGACCACCGCCACCAGGATCGATGCCTTGCCCACCTTGCCCAATTCGGCGAGGTCCATCTCCATGCCGACCTGTAGCAACAGCAGCAGCACACCGATCTCGGCCAACAAGCTGATGGAGACCCCGCGGGCTGCGTCGGGGTGCACCAGCCCGAGCGCGGATGGCCCGATCACGACGCCTGCGACGATCTCGCCGAGGACCGCGGGGATCCGCACCCGTTCGGCGAGTTCGGCGAACAACTTGGAAACACTGAGGATGATCAGCAGGTCCAGCAGGAGCCGCGCCAGGTCGACTCCCGCCTCTGTGGCGAGCATGTGGGATCAGCCTCCGTCGGCGAGGAGCATGACGGCCGCAGTGACGGCCTCGGGTGCGAGCATCCAGCCTCTGCTGCGCACGGTGATGATCGAGTCCGGCCCCAGCGCACGGCGTAGGCCGACGAGCACACTGTCGCAGCGTCGCTGGTTGAGACCGGCCAAACCCGCGCCGCGGGACAGTTCGATGCGACCGACGACTCGCCGCTGATTGGCGACCAGGACGGCCAGCACGGCCCGTTCCCGCGCACCCAGCGGCAAGAGGGGGGTAGCCGCGGTGGGATCAGCAGGAACGGAGCCGGCCATGACGTCACCGTATGCAGGCCCCGTTTCGCAACCGTTCGGGGACTGTGAACGGAGTGTGAAACAGGGTTTCCCGATCACAGCGAAACGCGGGAATACTGGGCGGATGGACATGAGCTATCCCCCCGAGGCCGAGGAATTCCGCGCGGAGATCCGCCAGTGGCTACGCGACAACCTGCCCGCTGGCTGGTGCGAGGCCTACGAGCGCGGCGAGCGCTTCGAACTCAGCGCCGAGGAGAAGGCCGAGTTCAACCAGACCTGGCCGGGCAAGCTGTACGGCGGCGGCTGGATCTGCGCCACCTGGCCCAAGGAGTACGGCGGCAAGGGCCTGTCCACCATGCAGGGCGTGGTGCTGGCGGAGGAGTTCGCCCGAGTGAAGGCACCGCTGCGCGCCGACTTCTTCGGCGACACGCTGGTGGGCCCCACCATCCTGCAGTGGGGCACAGAGGAGCAGAAGAAGGAGTTCCTGCCGCGCATCCTCAACGGCAGCATGCGCTGGTGCCAGGGCTTCAGCGAACCCAACAGCGGAAGCGACCTGGCGTCGCTGAAGACCACCGCGGTGCTCGACGGTGACGAATGGGTGATCAACGGCCAGAAGGTCTGGACCACCGGTGGTCACCACGCCGACTACTGCTTCCTGCTCACCCGCACCGACCCCGATGCGCCGAAGCACAAGGGCATCAGCTACCTGCTGGTGCCCATGCACCAGCCCGGCGTGGAAGTGCGCGGCATCGTGCAGCCCGATGGCACGGCCGAGTTCTGCGAGGTGTTCTTCACCGATGCCCGTTGCCCGAAGGACAACGTCGTCGGCGGCGTCAACAACGGCTGGAAAGTGGCCAACAGCACGCTGGCCTTCGAGCGCGGCATGAGCGCCACCACCGGCTACCGCCGCTTCGAGGAGGAGTACAAGCACATGGTGGCCGCCGCCCGTGAGAAGGGCGTGCTGCACGAGCAGCACATCCGCCAGGGGCTGATGGAGTACTTCACCCGCATCCAGATCATGCGCATCAACGGCCTGCGGTCGCTGACGTCCACGCTGAACAACTCCAAGGACCTCGGCGTGATGGCGCTGGGGGCCACCAACAAGATGTTCTGGAGCGAGACGCACAAGGCCGCCATGGAACTCGCGCTCGACATCTACGGCGCCGACTCGATGCTGATCGACGCCGGCCCGGAGAGCGGGTCGTGGCCGGCCACCTCGCGCGACACCCCGCGCGACGGCTACCCGGTCAGCTCGATGATGAGCGCGTTCTTCTTCAGCCGCAGCGAGACCATCTGGGGTGGCACCAGCCAGATCCAGCGCAACATCGTCGGCGAACGCGTCCTCGGCCTCCCCAAGGAACCCCAGGCGAGCGCCTAACCCCAGGTTGACGCGAGATATCACCCCGGCCAGGGCCGAGGCTGATATATCGCGTCAAGTTGACGGGGGTTGGTACTTGGCGAGCATGCGCGGGACCACGTAGGCGAACCACAGGCCGGCGAACATCACCACGACGTCACCGACGATGGACAGCAGCAGGTCGACCTTGCCGTTGACCTCGTCGCCGACTCGACGGTTGGTGCGGCTGATGAGGTGGATGATGCTGTGGTCCGATGCCCAGTCGCGCCACGGGGTCAGCAGCAGGAGCAGCATGATTCCACCGGCGGCGAGCAGGACGAACCCGAAAGTGCGGAGTTGCTTCATGGCGCCATGATGCCCGACCTGCCGACCGGGCACCTGAGTAGTGACTACTCAGCGGTGAGGCGGTCCAGCACTGCGGCTTGCGGGGTGGCGGCCTTGCCCCCCAACCGGTAGGCGGCCCGCACGAGCGCGGTGGCCTGGTCCACCTGCGCCTGGCTGCGCGCGTGCACCAGGGCGAGCGGGCGGTCCGGGCCGACTGCCTCGCCGAGCCCGGCCAGCCAGGTGAGACCCACCGTGTGGTCCACCGGGTCGCTGGGCCGCGTGCGGCCGCCGCCCAGGGCGACCACCACCATCCCGATAGCGCGGGTGTCCACACCCCGCACGGTGCCCGCGCGCTCGGGGTGGATGGCCACGGTGAGCGGCGCGATCTGCAGATGCTTCCACGGGTCGTTCAGCAACCGCTTCGGCCCGCCGAGCGCAGCCACCATCCGTTCGAAGCGCTCGGCCGCGGCGCCGCTGTCGAGCGCGGCCTGCAACTTCTCTCGCGCAGCCTTGGGGGTGCGGGCCAGCTTGCCGAGCAGCAGCATCTCCGTGGCCAGCGCCATCGTCACCTCGTGCATGCGTGGCTCGCGCCGCGCGCCGGTGAGGTAGTCGACTGCGTAGGCAACTTCCACCGCGTTGCCGGCGGCGTCGGCCAGCGGGCGATCCATGTCGGTGACCAGCGCCGTCGTCGGCAGGCCCGCGCCGGTGGCGACGCTGGCGATGCTCTGCGCCAACTCGCGCGCCTTGGGCAGCGTGGGCATGAATGCCCCGTTGCCGCACTTCACGTCCATCGCCAACCCCTGCAACCCAGCGGCGAGCTTCTTGGACAGGATGGAGGCGGTGATCAGCCCGATGCTCTCCACCGTCGCGGTGACGTCGCGGATGGCGTACAGCCGCTTGTCGGCGGGGGCCAGGTCGGCGGTCTGGCCGATGATCGCGCAGCCCACCTTGTTCACCACAGAGCGGAACTTGGCCATCGTCGGGTCGGCGACGTAGCCGGGGATGGATTCCATCTTGTCGTAGGTGCCGCCGGTGTGGCCGAGGCCTCGTCCGGAGATCATCGGCACGAACCCACCGCACGCGGCCACCAGCGGGGCCAGCATCAGGCTGACCGTGTCGCCGACACCACCGGTGGAGTGCTTGTCCAGCACGGGGCCGGGCAGGTCCCAGGACAACACGGTGCCGCTGTCGCGCATTGCGGTGGTGAGCGCGACGCGCTCGGCCGTGTTCATCCCCTTGAAGTACACGGCCATCGCGAACGCAGCCGCTTGGCCTTCGCTGACGGCACCACTGGTGAGGCCCTTGATGAACTCGGCGATGTCGGGTGCGGACAGCACCTTGCCGTCGCGCTTGGCGCGGATGAGCTCCTGCGGCAACATCAGTAGGCGTCCTTGCTGGCGGCACCGGTGTCGCCTTCGCATGCCGCTTGCAGTGCGGTCAGCAAGCCGCTGGCGCCGAAGCGGAAGGTGGCTGGGGTGGCCCAGTCGGGGCCCATCACCGCGTCGGCCTGATCGAGGTAGGCAACCGCGTCGGCCAAGGTGCGGATGCCGCCGGACGGCTTCAGCCCCACCGGGTGGGCGACGTTGCAGATGACGTCGAGCATGATCGCCGTGGCCTCCAGCGATGCGCTGGTGGGCGTCTTGCCCGTGCTGGTCTTGATGAAATCGGCTCCGTGGGCAACGGCCAACTCGGCGGCGGCTCGGATGGCGGCGGGTTCCGTCAGTTCGCCCGTCTCGAGGATGACCTTCAGGGTGTGGCCCGCGGACGCAGCGCGGACGGCGTTGATCATCGCCGCCGCGTGAGCCGTGTCGCCGCCCAGGAACGGGCGGTAGGGCAGCACGAGGTCGATCTCGTCGGCACCGTCGGCGAGGGCGGCCTTCGTCAGCGCGACCACGTCGCCGACGGTGTCGTCGCCGGACGGGAAGTTCACCACGGTGGCCACTCGCACGCCGTGCGCGTCGACCAGACGCTTCGCCAGCTCGACGTGGCGCGGCCAGACGCACACCGCAGCGACAGTGCCGTGCGGTCCGGCGGCCCGGGCGCACAGCGCGGTGACGTCGTCGTCGGTGGCCTTGTCGCCGAGTTCGGTGAGGTCGAGCAGGCGAATCGCCCGCCGGGCGGTGTCCGCCGGTGATGCAGCACTCATGACATCACCCTAACGACGAGGAACGCGGCAGACTTCTCCACTGTGACCGATCTGCTGTATCTCCGCGACGCCTACGCCACCACCTTCGACGCCACCGTCACCGAGGTGCGCGACAACGCGATTGCGCTCGACCGCACGCTGTTCTACCCAACCGGTGGCGGGCAGCCGCACGACACAGGAACGCTGGCAGGGCTGGCGGTCACGGACGTGCGCAAGGAGTATGGCGACGACGGTGAAGTGGTGTGGCACACGGTGGAGGGTGGCCCGTTGCCGTCCGTCGGTGCCACCGTCAGCGGCGAGGTGGACTGGGATCGCCGCCACCAGCTGATGCGCACGCACACCGCGCTGCACGTGCTGTGCGGTGTCATCTGGAACGAGTGGAGGGTGCCGGTCACCGGCGGCAACATGGAGCCGCTGAGCGCCCGTATGGACTTCGAGTTCGACCCCGTTCCGGAAGGCTTCGCCGCCCGCATCGAGGAGCTGGTGAACGCGGAGTTCGCCGCCGACCGTCCGATCGAGGTGCAGTTCCTGCCTCGCGACACGGCCGTGCACGACGCCGACCTGATCCGCACGAAGGTGAACATGATCCCCGAGAGCGTGAAGGAGATCCGCGTCGTGGACATCGTGGGCCTCGACAAGCAGGCCGACGGTGGCACGCACGTGCGCTCCACCCGTGAGGTTGGCGCTCTGCGCGTGCTCAAGCTGGAGAACAAGGGCAAGGGCAACAAACGGGTGCGGGTCGAGATCGTCGACGCCTGATTCGCTGGTAGACAGTGGCCATGGCAGCCGAACTGGACCGCGCGAAGTACATCTCGTTCACCTCCTACAAGCGCAACGGCGACGCCGTCTCGTTGCCGGTGTGGGTGGCCTCGGTGGACGGCGGCTACGCGTTCACCACCGAGGGCTCGGCGTACAAGGTGAAGCGCGTGCGCAACAACCCGTCGGTCACAGTGCAGGCCAGCACGTTCCGCGGCAAGGTGCTGCCCGGTTCCGTCGCCTACGCGGGCACCGCCGAGGTCCTGGAAGGTGCCGCCGCCGAGGCGGTGCGCACGGCGATCAAGCGCAAGTACCGCGTCACCTACCTGCTGGCGATCGCCCCCGGTGAATGGATCGCCAAGCTGCGCAAGAAGCCCACCGACGTCGTGGCCATCAAGGTCACGCTGGCCTAGGCGCGCGCATGGCCGACGCTCAGCGTCCTCTGTTCCGGGTCAGTGGTCCCACGTTCGACGCGGCTCGCCCGCTGGCGCTCGCCGGGTTCTACGAACGCCTGCTCGGGTGGCCGGTCGCCCGTCAGGAGGGTCCCGCCGAGGGCGAACCACCCTGGGCCGGCTGGGCCATGCTGCGTGCGCCGGACGGCTCGATGAAGATCGAGGTGCAGTACGAGCCGCATTACGTCGCGCCGGTGTGGCCACCGGTCGACGGCGAACAGCTGATGATGGTGCACCTCGACATCGGTGTGGACGACCTCGAGGCCGGTGTCGCCTGGGCCGTCCAGTCCGGCGCGCGCCTCGCCGAGCACCAGCCGCAGCAGGACGTGAGGGTGATGCTGGATCCTGAAGGCCACCCGTTCTGCCTGTTCCCCTGGGCCTGAGCCACAGCGCGGTGATGTCCGAAACCCGCTAGCCAACGGAGCGCCAGCGGGGCACACTGCACGAGTGCAACTCGACGACGACCAGTGCTACCGGGCGATCCAGTCCCGCGATGCCCGCTTCGACGGGTGGTTCGTCACGGCCGTGCGCACCACCGGTATCTACTGCCGCCCGTCCTGCCCGGCCATCACCCCCAAGCGTGGCAACGTCGAGTTCTTCCGTGCCGCGGCCACCGCTCAGGCTCATGGCTTTCGTGCGTGCAAGCGGTGCCGACCCGATGCCTCGCCCGGCTCGCCGGAGTGGAACACGCGGGCCGACGCAGTGGGGCGGGCAATGCGGCTCATCGCGGATGGCCTGGTGGATCGCGACGGTGTGGGCGGCCTGGCGCAGCGGCTGGGCTACAGCGAACGGCAAGTGCACCGACTGCTGGTGGGCGAGGTCGGCAGCGGGCCACTTGCGCTCGCGCGGGCGCAGCGTGCTCAGACCGCGCGCACCTTGATCGAGACCACCGACATGGCCATCACCGATGTCGCGTTCGCCGCCGGGTTCTCCAGCGTGCGTCAGTTCAACGACACCGTCCGCGAGGTGTACGCAGCATCACCCAGCGAGCTGCGCGCCAAGCGTTCTGTGCCCTCCGGCAGCGGTGAGGTGACCGTGCGTCTCGCGTGCCGCGAACCGTTCGAAGCCACGCACCTGCTTGCGTTCCTCGAGGCCCGCGCCGTGCCTGGCGTGGAGGAAGTCGTCGACGGCGTGTACCGGCGGGCGCTGCGCCTGGTGCGTGGCAACGGAGTGGTGTCCGTGGACTTGTCCGGCCCGGTGATCACTTGCTCGCTCGTGCTCGACGATGTCGCCGACGTGCAGGCTGCGGTGCAACGCACCCGCCGTCTGCTCGACCTCGACGCTGACCCCGCGTCGGTGCGAGCGGTGCTGGCCGATGACCCGCTCTTGGCGCCGCTGGTTGCCGCTCGCCCCGGTCTACGCGCACCGGGACACCCGGATGGCACCGAGCTGCTGGTACGGGCTGTGTTGGGCCAGCAGGTCAGTGTCGCCGGTGCCCGCACGCTCGCCCGTCGCTTGGTGGCGGCACACGGCGAACCGCTCGCGCGTCCGGTCGGTGGCGTCACCCATGCGTTCCCCTCGGCGGCCACGATCGCGGGGATGACTCCTGCGGACTTCGCCATGCCTCGTGCCCGCGGCGCAGCACTGATCAACGCGTGTGCCCGCCTGGCCGACGGCACGATCGTGCTCGACGCCGGCAGCGATCGCCTGGCGGCAACGGCCGCGCTGGAAGCACTGCCCGGGCTGGGGCCATGGACCGCCGGCTACATCGCGATGCGCGCGCTCGGGGACCCCGACGTGTTCTTGCCCACCGACGTGGGCGTGCGCAATGCACTGCGTGCGCTGGGCGCCGATTCGTCGCCGAAGGCTGCCACGGCGCTCGCCGAACGTTGGCGACCGTGGCGGTCGTACGCACTGCACCATCTGTGGGCAAGCTTGTGAAGGAGAACCTCATGCACCGCACCGACAGCCCTCCCTCGCTCGGCGATCTGACCGGGCTGGAACGCACCACCATGTCCACCCCGATCGGCGATCTCGTGCTCGTCGCATCGCCTCGCGGGCTGCGTGCCGTGCTGTGGCCGGGCGAGTGGCCGGTGGGCAGCGACGTGCCCGCCGCCAGCGGCAAGGGACGCGCCGCGGCGATCCTCGCCGAAGCGCAGCTGCAACTGGACGAGTACTTCGCCGGCGAGCGGCGTGAGTTCGATCTGCCGCTCGATCCGATCGGCACCGAGTTCCAGAAGTCGGCGTGGGCTGAGCTCAGCAAGATCCCGTTCGGCGAGACGATCAGCTACGGCGAGCAGGCTCGCCGCTTGGGCGACGCGAACAAGTCACGGGCCGTCGGCGCGGCGAACGGGCGCAACCCGATCAGCATCATCGTTCCCTGTCACCGCGTCATCGGTGCCAACGGCGACCTCACCGGTTTCGCGGCCGGTCTCGACGTCAAGGAGTGGCTGCTGCAACACGAGCGCGGCGGCCAATTGTCCCTGGTGTGACAGACCTCAGCGGTGCTTGGCCTTGGCCTGCTGGGCGCGGCGGGCGGCGGACTCGGCCTGCTTGCGCTCCTTGGCTGCCTTGCGACGGGCCTTGGTCTCCTCGTCGGCGGACGGTGCCGGCCGCAGCTCGACCTCGACCTTCGGGGCCGGCGGCAGCGCCAGCGTGTCGTCGTGCTTCAGCACCGACGTGAGCATCTCCGACGCAGCGGCTTCACCGGCCACCGAGGTCGCCAGCATCAGACGGGTGACGGCGACACCGAACTCCTTGATCAGCGTGGGCGTCGCTTCCAGCAGTTGCGCCTCGGTGGGGTTGTCGCTGTTGTCGCCGAGCAGCTCGATGCACTTGGCCAGGCACGGGTCGCTGATCAGCGTGGAGATCTGCTCGAGCCCACCGTTGACGCGACCGCGGGCAGCCGTCGCGCGCAGTGCCAGCGTGCGCGCGGCAGGATCGCTGAACCCACCTTCGCGAGCACCGCACACCTCGTCGAGCGCTTCGCGGTGGTCGTCGGGCAGGGCGGCGACGGCGGCGGCAAGCTCGTCATCGGAAATCGCGTTGAATGCGCGATCCAGCAGCGTCAGGGCTTGCAGGCGGTTCTTCATCTGGCTCATCGGGCAGACAGGCTACCTGGACGGGTCGCTCAGGGGGCGGGCGGCACCAGCTCGGTGAGGAACGCCGACAGGAACAGCGCAGCGTCCTTCCCGCGTGGGATGGGCACGACGAGCTGCTGCTGCTCCTGCTTCATCAGGGCGTCGCGGCTCAACCGACGCAGCCGCAGCTCTTCGCTGGTCTTCAGCGTGATCGGGCCCAGCCGCGCCTGATTGCCGACGATCTGCACGTCGCGCAACCCCAAGCGGTGGCACTCGGCACGCAGCGAGCCGACCGCCAGCAGCGCCTCGGCCGGTTCGGGAACCGGGCCGTAACGGTCCTCCCACTCGGCACGGATGTCCGCGACCTCGGCTGCGGACGTGACACCGGCCAGGCGACGATAGGCCTCCAGCCGCAGCTCCTCTTTGGTCACGTAGTCAGCGGGCAGGAACGCGTTGGTCGGCACGTCCAGCTTCACCTCCGCCGGTTCCTTCTGCGGCTCGCCCTTCATCTCGCCGACCGCTTCGGTGACCATCTGGCAGTACAGGTCGTAACCGACGGCGGCGATGTGCCCGCTCTGCGCCTCGCCCAACAAGTTGCCGGCGCCGCGGATCTCCAGGTCGCGCATTGCGATCTTGAAACCGCTGCCCAACTCCGTGGCCTCGCCGATCGTCTTGAGGCGCTCGTAGGCCTCCTCGGTGAGACGCGCTTCGGGCGGGTGGAACAGGTACGCGTAGGCGCGCGAGCCGCTGCGACCCACGCGACCACGCAGCTGGTGCATCTGGCCGAGACCCAACAGGTCCGCGCGCTCCACCACCAGCGTGTTCACAGTGGGCATGTCGATGCCGCTCTCGATGATGGTGGTGCACACCAGCACGTCGAAGCGGCCTTCCCAGAAGTCCACCACCACCTGCTCCAGCGAACCCTCGTCCATCTGGCCGTGAGCGATGGCGATCCGTGCCTCGGGTACCAACTCGCGCAAACGGGCGGCGGCAGCCTCGATCGACTGCACGCGGTTGTGCACCCAGAACACTTGACCCTCGCGCAACAACTCGCGGCGGATGGCCTCCACGGCGACTCGCTCGTCGTAGCCACCGACGAACGTCAGGATCGGTTGACGGTCGGCGGGCGGTGTCTGCAGCAGCGAGAGGTCGCGGATGCCGACGAGGCTCATCTCCAGCGTGCGCGGGATGGGTGTGGCGGACAGCGTCAGCACGTCGACGTTGTGCTTCAGCTTCTTCATCGCCTCCTTGGCCTGCACGCCGAAGCGCTGTTCCTCGTCGACCACCAGCAGCCCGAGGTTCTTGAACTCGACGCTCTCCTGCAGCAGACGGTGGGTGCCGATCACGCAGTCGATCTCGCCGGTACGCAAACCCTCGATCACCTTCTTCGCTTCCTTCGCGGTGAGGAAGCGGCTGAGCACCTCCACGCGGATCGGATAGCCGGCGAAGCGGTCGGCGAACGTGTTGCCGTGCTGAGTGGCCAGCAGGGTGGTGGGCGCCAGCACGGCCACCTGCATGCCGTCCTGGATGGCCTTGAACGCGGCGCGGATGGCGACCTCGGTCTTGCCGAACCCGACGTCGCCGCACACCAGGCGGTCCATCGGGTAGGGACGCTCCATGTCCACCTTGATGTCGTCGATGGCCTTGCGCTGGTCGGGCGTTTCCACGAACGGGAACGCCTGCTCCATCTCGTGCTGCCACGGTGTGTCCATGCCGAAGGCATGGCCGGGCGCGTTGACGCGCTTCTGGTACAGCACGACGAGCTCTTGCGCGATTTCGCGCACGGCGCTGCGCACCTTGCTCTTCGCCTTGGCGAAGTCGCTGCCACCCAGGCGGTGCAGCACGGGGGCCTCGCCGCCCACGTACTGGCGCAACGCATCGATCTGATCGCTGGGCACGTACAGCTTGTCGCCGCCCTTGTAGGCCAGCAGCAGGTAGTCACGTTCCACGCCACCGATGGTGCGTTTCACCATGCCTTGGTACTGGCCGACGCCGTGCTGGAAGTGGACGACGTAGTTGCCGGCCTTGAGGTCCTCGAACAGGCCGGTGCCCTGCCGTTTGCGCGGGCGGGCCTGACGGTGGGCCCGGCGGCGACCGGTGAGATCGGCCTCGGCGACGATCGCCAGCTTCGCCGCGGCGACCGAGCAGCCGCGGTGGAGCGGGGCAATGACCACATGACCACCGGGGCGGGTGAGATCGGTGCCCGGCCCGGCGACGCCGAACGACAACCCGCGTTCCAGCAGCAGGTTGGACATTCGCTGCGCGGAGCCCTCGCCGTCGGCGGCGACGATCACTCGCCAGCCGTCGGCCAGCAGCTCGCGCAGGCGGTTGCTGAGACCTTCGCCGTCGCCGACGACAGGGCCCCAGCCCATCGCCGCGACCATCGGCGAATCCGGAGTTTCCGGAACGCTGCTGATCGTCCACATCGACTGCCCGCTGGACAGCAGATGATCCGTGCCCGCGTGCAGACGGGGGAAGCGCAGTTCGGGATCGCGGGCCCACGTGCCGGCCAACGCGCGGGCGAGGTCGTCTTCCTCCGCCAGCAGGTCGTTCGCCCGGTCGCGCATTCGGCGCGGCTCCACCAACGCCACCTTCGCGCCGGACGGCAACACGTCGGTGAGCGTGCGCTCGTCACCGTCGCGGATCAGCCACGGCAGCCAGCTCTCCATGCCGTCGAACAGCGCGCCTTCCGCGAGCCGCTCCCAGTGCTCGCGGCCCCACGGCTCGGTAGCCACCAGCGCGGCGGCGCGTTCGCGCACGGCTTCGCTGGGGATCAGCTCGCGGGCGGGAAAGACTCGGGTTTCGGTGAGGTCGAGCGTGCTGCGCTGGTCGTTGACCGCGAACTCCGTGAGCCGGTCGACCTCGTCGCCCCACAGATCGATGCGGATCGGCACCTCGGCGGTGGACGGGAAGATGTCGACGATCGCGCCGCGCTTGGCAACCTCGCCACGGTGCTCCACCAGCTCCTCGCGGCGGTAGCCGAGGTGCACCAAACGAGCCACCAGCTCGTCGGGGTCGAGCACGCCACCTTTGGTGATGTGCACCGGCTCGACCTCGGTGGTGCCTGGGCCGAGACGCTGCAGCAGTGCGCGCACGCCGGTGACCACGACGGCCGGGCAGCGCTGCGGGTCGCGAAGGCGCCACAGCACCTCCAAGCGGCGGCCCATCGTCTCCACGCTGGGGCTGACGCGCTCGAACGGCAGCGTCTCCCAGGCGGGGAACAGTGCCACCGTTCCGGCGGGCATGAACGCACACAGGTCGTCGTACAACTGGCCGGCGTCGGTGCCGGTGGGGCACACCACCACCAGCGGGGTGGCACCGCCCAACTGGGCGAGCGCGGCCACCGAGAGAGCACGAGCGGCCTCGGGGACGGCCACGAACCCGGCCGCGTCGCCGAGCGCCTGCGTGAGCGCCGGCTCGTTGCGCAGCAGACGGGGGAGCGCGTGGAGCGACGACATGGGGGTGTCAGGGTAGCGGTGCCGATGCGTCGCAGGAATCCGCACCGAAAACTGACAGGTCGGGCCGTGTGGTACATCATGTCGGCATGTTCCGCCGCGCCCTTGCCGCCACCTTCGCGACTGCTCTCCTGCTCGCTGCCTGCAGCGACGACAGCGGGAAGTCGGCGACCCCCGACTCGACCGCGTCGCAGGACGACGCCGATCTGTTGGAGACCGTCGCCGACGACGTGCTGTTCGACCCCGCGCAGGCCTACTTCGACGCGGACGGCAACCTCACGTTCGACGGGGCCAAGGCGCTGTTCAGCGCCGCGCTGGTGCCCCTGCCCGGCGTGGAGCCGGCACCGGACGGTGAGGTGGAGGAGCTCACCGACATCTTCATGGTCCTGCAGGCGCACCGCGACGAACTGACGCCCGAGCAGCAGCAGGTGTTCGACAGTGTCGCCCTCGCCGGTGAGGAGACCGAGGCGGGCGGCAGCGCGGCCGCCGGTTTCGGCTCCCGCCGCCGCGCTTCGACGATTCCGCTGACCGTGAAGCGCAAGATCGCCGACGCGGCCGCCGCGGCCGAGAACTACTACGCAGGTGCGATGGGCCGCCGACTCGGCTTCCCGATCCGCACCGTCGTGTTGCCGTCTCACGTCGCGGGCATTCGCATGTTCAACGACACCACGCTCGCCGACGCGTTCTACACCAGCGATGCCAGCGGCCCCTACTGCCGCATTCGGGTGAACTACGACAAGTACGAAGAGGGTGAGCTGGAATTCGTGATGTCGCACGAGGTGTTCCACTGCTTCAAGTTCCGGATCACCGGCAACGAACCCGTTGCCGATTGGGTGATGGAAGGCACGGCCCAGTGGGCGGCCGAGGAGCGCACGAGTGGCAACATCACGTTGGCGGCGGACTGGAGCAACCGCTGGGCCACCACCCCGACCCGTCCCATCAGCCGCCGCAGCTACGACGCCGTGGGCCTCTATGCCTTGGCCAGCGAGTTGAACGTGCCGCTGTACTCGTACGTCGACGATCTGCTGCGCACGCCGCGCATCGCCACGGTGCGCGATGCCGTGGGTGAACGCCTGGACATCGAGTGGGCGTTGTCGTACGCCGGGCGCGAGTCGTGGGGCGCGAAGTACGCCCTCACCGCCGGTTCGTTCACCGGGGCCGGTGCCCGCCGCCAGATCCTGCGGGCGACGGTGGACGGAGGCCCGGTGACGTTCCCGAACCTGCCCGGGTCGCCCGACTCCGGCGCACAGGTCTACGCGCTCGCGGCCGATGGCGACGTGCTGGTGATCAACGGCACCGGTCACGGCGGGATCCACTTCGACGGCGCGGACGAGGCCGAGTTCAACGGCAGCTTCGTCGGCGACTTCTGCCTCAACCCCAGTGGCTGCACGTGCCCCGACGGCACCAGCATGGGTGGCGCCGGGCGCGAGATCGTGGGCCGCGGCAGCCGCAGTGTCTTCATCGCTTGGGGGCCGCAGAGCGACAGCTTCCCCAACCTGGAAGTGCAATCGATCGCCCAGTGGTGCAACGCGGTCGCCCCGACCGAAACGACCGCCGAGCCGGTCGGCGGGTGCTTCATCGGCATGTGGCAGGCGACGCGGATGAACATCCCGCCGGTCAACGACTTGCCCCCGATCGTGGGTGGCGAGGGTATGACCGTCGAGTTCCGCAGCGACGGCACGTTCATCGCCAACTACGACACGATGGTGCCGGTGGTGGCCGTGATCGACGAGAAGGCAGGCATCATCTTCGAGTTCCAGTTCACCGGCGTGGTGCCGGGCACCTGGGCGGTCGACGAGAACAACCGCATCACCGGCACCGGCGACATCTCTGCCATGCGAGTGCTGGGACGCATCACCGAACCGATCCAGCAAGAGGTGATGAACACACCGATCGGCGACATGGCCGGCAGCGGCAGTGCCGCAGGCGTGTATCAAGTCGCCGATTGCAGCGGGAACCGTCTGAAGATCACCACCGTGTACGGCGGTGGCGAGCTGAGCATCGAGCTGCAGCGGATCGGCTGATCCGGATCACTCGACCGCCGGCATCCCGTTGAAACGCGCCATCGCGGCATCGACGCCGTCGGCGAGGATCGCCTCGACGGCGTCGGCCGCGCGCTCCACCATCACGTCCAGCAGCTCACGCATGCTGGCAGGCACTCGGGACAGGACGTGGTTGGCGCCGTGTTCCTTGGACCGCGGTTTGCCGACCCCGATGCGCACACGGATGTAGTCCTGCGTGTGCAGGTGCTGGGTGATGCTGCGCAGCCCGTTGTGACCGGCCAGCCCTCCGCCGACCTTCACCTTCATCAGCCCCGGCTCCAGGTCCAGCTCGTCATGGACGACGATCAACTGCGCCGGCTCGATGAGGTGATGGCGGCGCATCAGCGGGCCGACAGCCAGGCCGCTCTCGTTCATGTAGGTGGTGGGGAAGGCCAGCACCACCCGCTTGCCGGCGATGCGCGCATCGGCCACCAGGGCTTTGTCGCGCCCTGCTTTCAGCGTTTCGCCGGCACGGCGCGCCAACAGCGCGACCGCCTCTTCTCCGACATTGTGACGGGTGCGGGCGTACTCCTTGCCCGGGTTCCCGAGACCGACGACGAGCGCGTCGATCACTCGCCCTCGGCGGCCTCGCCCTCGCCGCCCTCAGCGGCGGCCTCGCCACCCTCTTCGGCGGCGTCCGCGGTCGCGGCAGCGGTGGTGAGAACGGTGACGATCGGCATGTCGGGGTCGCCGGTGGCAGTGACACCCTTCGGCAGCTTGAGGTCCGACAAGCGGATGACGCCGTGCGGCTGCATGTCGCTGACGTCGACCGTGAACTCGGCCGGCATGTTGGCCGGGGTGCACACGACCTCGATGGTGTCGACGGCGGGGTCGACCAGACCACCCTCGGCCATGACGGCCTTGGCCTCACCGGTGATGTGCAGCGGCACATGCACGGTGATTTCCTCGTTCATGTCGACCTGCAGGAAGTCGATGTGGCTGACCGTCCGCTTGATCGGGTGACGCTGGAGATCCTTGATCACGGCCGGGTAGCTCTTGCCGCCGACCTCGAGCGCGAGGACGGTGTTGACACCGGCCGGGCCAGACAGCGCAAGGCGCAGGTCGCGGCGCTCGACGGTGACGCTGACCGGAGTCATGCCGTGGCCGTAGAGCACGCCGGGGATGTGGCCCTCGGCGCGGAGGCGGCGGGCAGCTGCGGAGCCCGCTGCGTTGCGGGGCTGGGCGACGAGCTTGGTGTTGGACATGACAGGCCTCGATCAGTGCGAAACAGAACGGCTGGAAATCCTATCGGGGCCGGTGCGGAACCTCCACTGCCAGGGGCGCGGAACTGGTCAAACGCCGGTCAGACCCCGGTCAGACCCCGGTCAGCGCCCACAGCTCCCGGCGAACGGTCTCGAACATGGCGTCGCCGCCGTGGCCGTCCTCGACGATGACCTCCAGGCGGCAGCCCGGCCAGGCCTGGCTCATCCGCCACGGCCCCATCAGCGGGC
>CAZREK010000004.1:0-23019 GCA_964598965.1 uncultured Bifidobacterium sp.
TTCGTCTCCCGGCTCGGCGCCGGTGCCCGCCGCAGAGCAAACCGACGACACCGAGCCGCCCGCCGAAGAACCGGCCCAGCAGCACGACGACAAGCCGTTCCCGCCGTGGGTCGCGGACGTCGTGCAGATCGTGATGGTGACGATCAGCTTGGGTGCAGCGATCGTCGTCCTCGTCTGGCTCGGCCGGCGGCGACCGTCCGAACGTGTTGGCCGGTGGCGCAGCCGCGGCCGCAACGGCGAGTTCCCCGAACCGCTGCCCGAGATCGCCGGGCCGGCAGCCGACCTCACCGGTGTGGACTTCGGGGCCGCGCACTTGGCGCTTGCCGGGGGCGACCCCACCGACGCGATCATCGCCTGCTGGCTGCAATTGGAACACGACGCCGCGGCCGCGGGTGTCGAGCGACGCGTCCACGAGACCTCGGCGGAGTACGCGCAGCGTGTCGTCGCCGAAGCCTCGGTCGACCCTTCGCCAATCGGCGAACTGGCGTCGCTCTACCGGGAGGCGCGGTTCTCGCGTCACCAACTCGACGATGGCCACCGTCAGCAGGCGCGAGGGGCCCTCGAACGCGTCGAGGCCGCGCTGCGGCGCGCCAAGGTGGGGACACCGACATGATCCGTCGCCGCGTCATCACCATCGCCGCGACGTGGGGTGTGCTCGTGTTCCTGCTGTGGGTCAGCGACTCGCACCCGACGCCGCTCGCGGTCGGCGGCATCGTCGCCGCAATCGCGGGCGTGGTCTACGTCGCCCTCGACGTCGTTGCCGACCCGGTGCGCATCGACTGGGGCGGCAACGACCGGCCTCCGCCCCCACCGCCGTCGTCGGACCCGCGCGTGGTGGACATGCGCCGGCAGATGCTGGCCGCATGGCGAACTGACTCCACCAGCCTGGCGAAGGCACTCGTCGAGCTCGTCGACGAGCGTCTGGCCGCCAACCATCACATCGACCGCGCGACGCAGCCCGAGGCCGCCGCGCGACTGCTCACCCCGAACCTTCGCCACCTGGTCGCTCCCGCGCGACGCCAGGCGATCACCACGCGCGAACTCCAGCGCATACTCACCGACATCGAGGCCCTGTGAACGACCATCAGCCCGCCGCCACCCTCGACGTGGCCACCACCAGCCGTCTCGCCCGCGAGGTGCTGGAGGAAGTGAACCTCGCCGTCGTCGGCAAGGAGCGCGAACTTGCGCTCGTGCTGTGCGGCGTACTGGCCGGTGGGCACGTGCTGCTGGAGGATCTGCCGGGCCTGGGCAAGACGCTGGCCGCACGCTCCCTGGCGCAGACACTGGGCTTGGAGTTCACCCGCGCTCAGTTCACCCCCGACCTGCTGCCCGCGGATCTCACCGGGTCGTACATCTACGACCAGCGCACCAGCGAGTTCGTGTTCCGCAATGGCCCGTTGTTCACTGGCTTGTTGCTGGCCGACGAGATCAACCGCACGCCACCCAAGACGCAAGCCGCGTTGCTGGAAGCGATGCAAGAAGGGCAGATCACCGTCGAGGGCACGACCTTCCCGCTGCCCGCGCCGTTCCACGTGCTCGCCACCGCCAACCCGGTGGAGTACGAGGGCACGTACCCGCTGCCAGAAGCGCAACTGGATCGCTTCCTGTTGCGCGTCAGCTTCGGGTACCCCACGCCCGAGCAAGAGTGGGAGGTGCTGACCCGCCGGATGGATCGCCGCCAGGAGGCCCAGCAACTGCGCCGCATCGTCGACGCGCCCACCTTGCGCGCGATGCAGGCGACGGTGGAGACCCTGAGCGTGCACCCCGATGTCAGCCGCTACTGCGTGTCGCTGGCTGTCGCCACCCGCCAACACCCGCACGTGCAGATCGGTGCCTCACCGCGTGGCGCGCTGGCGCTGCTGCTGTGCTCGCGTGCGCACGCGGTGGTGGCGGGTCGCGACTACGTCACCCCGGAGGACGTGAAGGCGGTGGCCCCGGCCGCACTCGCCCACCGCATCACGATCAAGCCCGAGCTCTGGCTCACCGCCGCGTCGGGCGCCACCGTCACCACCGACGTGCTCGCCACGGTCCCGACGCCCGCGGCCGCAACGCCGAACACGCAGGAGCCGACCGCGTGACACCTGTCGGCGAGTGGCGCCCCACCGCGGCCCACGGTCGCGCGACCTGGGGCGGTATCTCGTTGTGCGTCGTCGCCGTGCTCGCGCATCGCCCCGACCTCGCGGTGCTGGCCACCCCGCTGGTGGGTGCCGCCGTCTGGGCCGCGGTGCGTCGGCCGACACAACCGCCCACGATCAGCCAGTCGATCGGTCACGCGACGCTCCGGGAGGGGCAGGCCACCACGTGGCACATCCGCGTGGACGACCCGGAAGGCCGCGCCGAAGACGTCGCCGCGCTGCTGGGGTCCACGCCGTGGGTCGATCGCCTGCCGGAGCACGGGCAGGTGGCCGCCGATCTGCGCACCGATCGCGACGGCACGCTCGCCGTCCAGTTGCACTCCATGCGGTGGGGTCGCCGCCGCGTCGAACCGGCCACGGTCGTCGCTTCCAGTTGCTGGGGCGCGTTCCAGGTGGTCGCCAACACGAACGCCGACGCGCAGGTGTTGCTGACCCTTCCTCAGCCGACGCCCTTCGACGCGTCGGCGCCGCCCGTGCGCACTCCGGGCCTGATCGGCGTCAATCGTTCGCCACGGCAGGGCGGCGGCACCGAGTACGCAGGAACTCGCCCGTTCCAGCCGGGCGACCGGCTGCGACGCATTCACTGGCCGCGCACGATCCGCACCGGCGAGTTGCACGTCACCGCCACGTGGGCCGACCACGACCGGCAGGTGATCCTGCTGATCGACGCGCTGGACGACGTGGGTGCCAGCACCGGGCTGGGCGGCAGAGCATCCAGCCTGGACATTGCGGTGCGAGCTGCGAGTGCGATCGCGGAGCACCACATCGCCGTCGGCGACCGAGTCGGGCTGGTGGCGCTCGGTGCCCGCGGTGTGCAGCGCGTTCCCGCCGCAGCCGGGTTCCGCCACTTGCGTCGCCTGCTGGAGACGATGTCCACGCTCGAACGAGCGCGCGGCCCGATGGATGACGGTCGCCTGCCGCGGGGGCTCAGCGAGAGCGCGCTCGTGGTCATGCTCTCACCGCTGCTCTCCCCTGCCGCGCTCCGTCGTGCGCACCTCACTGCCGAGCGCGCGGTCGCCACCGTGGTCATCGACTGCCTGCCGGAGGACATCGCCCGGCAGGACACGGACGACCCGTTCGTGGGCCTCACCTGGCGAATCCAACGCCTCGCCCGCGAGCGCGAGCTGCGCCGCATCCGCGAGGCGGGCATCGCGGTCGTCCCGTGGCGCGGCCCGGGCAGCTTGGACGCGGTGCTGCGCGACCTCCACCAGCGCTCGCGCACAGCGGTCAGGGGTCGGCGATGATCCAGTCCGCACGCGCCCGTCGACGGGTGGAGTTGGTCCGCCGGACCCGCCACGCCGGGTTGGTCCTGCGTTGTCTGGCACTGGTGGCCACACTGGCAGCGCTGGCGTGCATCCACCTCGCCGCCGCGCAGCCGGTGTTCGGGGGCGACACGCTCACCATCGACGGGCTCGCGGTCATCGCGGCCGCGATTTGTCTCGTGTACCCCGACGGCCACGCGGGCATCCTGGTGCTCGCACTCCTGACCGCCAAGTGGTTGATCGATGTCGACGAACCCGCTGGCTGGTGGACCTTTGCGCTCGCAGCCACATTCGCCATCTTCCATGCGACGGTCGCTGCGGCCGCGATCGCGCCACCCTCAGCCCGCTGGACACGTGCGATGACTCGCCGTTGGACCCTGCGCACGGCCGTGCTGGTGGGGTCCTGCGCAGCAACCGCGCTGATGGTCGCGAGCATCGCCCGACTCGATCTGCGCGGTGATGTGTTGGTGTTCTCCACTGCACTCATCGCGCTCACGGCGGGCGCCCTGTGGATCGGCGCGGACCACCGTCAGGCGGCTGACCGCTAGGGCCTAGGTCCGCCACATCAGGTCGGTCGTAGACTCGCCGGGATGGTGCACCGCAGGGACATCGAAGGCCTCCGTGCCCTCGCCGTCGTCGCCGTGCTGCTGTACCACTTCGGGGTACCCGGGTTCGACGGCGGCTTCGTCGGTGTCGACGTGTTCTTCGTCATCTCCGGGTTCCTCATCACTTCGCTGCTGCTCGACGAGCGCGAGGACTCCGGCCACGTGTCCATCCGCCGCTTCTACGCACGGCGCGCTCGCCGGCTGTTGCCGATCTCGGCCACCGTCATCGTCGCCACCGTCATCGCGGGTGCGGTGTGGCTGCCCGCGACGCGTCTGCACGATCTCGCCGAGGAGGCTCGCGCCGCGGACCTGATCGCGGCCAACCTGCTGTTCGCCGACCGCGGCACGAACCACCTCACCGCCGGCCTCGACCCATCACCGCTGCGTCACTATTGGTCGTTGGCGGTGGAGGAACAGTTCTACGTGGTGTGGCCCGCGCTGATCGGTCTGGTCACACTGGGGGCGCGCAACATCCGCCGGCGCACCGGTTGGGCGATGACGGTCATCGTGGTTGCCTCGTTCGCGCTCAGCGCGCTGCTGAGCGCCGACCAGCCGTCGTGGTCCTACTTCGGCCTGCACACGCGAGCGTGGGAACTGGGCGTCGGCGCATTGCTGGCGTGCATGCTGCCGTTCATCGAGCAAGTGTCCGAGCGGGTACTCGCGCCCATCGGGTGGGCGGGGATGATGGGCATCGCCGTCAGCGTCATCGTGTACGGCGATGTGGCCGTGTTCCCCGGTTGGGCTGCGGCGTTGCCGGTGCTGGCGACGGCGGCGGTCTTGGCGGCGGGTGACGGTACGCCCGAGTCGCCGTCGGTCGTCCTCGGTCTCGCGCCGTTGCAGTACATCGGGTCGCGGTCGTACTCGTTGTACCTGTGGCACTGGCCGGTGATCATCATCGCCGAAGGGCACTTCCTGCGCGCGCTGACCACCGAGGAGAAGCTCGCTGCCGCGGCGCTCACCATCGTGCTGGCCGAGGTGGGCTACCGGTTGATCGAGAACCCCATCCGCCGCTCGAAGCCACTGGCCGCTCGCCCGGCCTGGTCGCTGACGTTCGGAGCAGTGCTGGTGGCAACGGGCGTGCTGGCAGCCACCGTGCTGGCGGACTACGACTCGACGGAGCGCACCGGGGTGGTGGCCGCCGCGCCCGACCTCACCGCGCCGACGACTTCGCAGCTCACGGTGACCAGCGTCGCCGAGACCACTGCGCCGACCTCGACCGTCGCACCGACGCCGCCGGCCCCGATCACGATGCAGGGCCTGCCCGAGCTGCCGGTGATCGTCGACGCCGCGGCCCAGACCATCGCGCCCGACAACCTGCGACCCGGGCTGACCTCCGCGAACAACGACGTCGCCACGATCTACGGCGACGGGTGCCACCAGTTCGGGGCTCAAGGTGTGCGCACGGATTGCGTGTTCGGCGACCCCAACGGCTCGGTGACGATCGCCCTGTGGGGCGACTCGCACGCGGCCCAATGGTTCACGCCCCTCGAACAGATGGCCACAGCGCACGGCTGGCGGCTGTTGTCGTTGACCCAGGGCAGCTGCACGTTCCTCGACGTCACCGTGTACGACAAGAAGAACGACCGCGAGTTCACCAACTGCGGTCCGTGGCGCGAGGCCGTCCGCCAGTACATGCGCGAGCAGTCGGTGGACATCGTGCTGTTGTCGGCGCACTGGAACCTGCTGTCCGCCGATACGCACAAGACGATCAGCGCGCGGGAGTGGAACGACCACCTCCCCGGGTTGCTCGACAGCTTGCGCGCCGACGGCATGGAACCGATCGTCATCGGCGACTCGCCGAACCCCGACACGACTGTGCCCGACTGTGTTGCCGAGAACACCCACCGCACCGACCGCTGCGCGGCGGAGCAGTACGGCGCGACCGAACGTGCCATCGCCGAGGCGATCCGCCCGATCACCGCAGCCGCCGAAGTCGGCTTCGTCGAACCCGGCGAGTGGGTGTGCACGGACAGCGGCGTGTGCCCACCGATCATCGGTGACATCCTCGTGTACCGCGACGGCAACCACCTCAGCGACACTGTGGCCGAGTGGCTCGAGCCACTGTTGGACGCAACTCTCGCGCCGTTCGTCGATGCCTGGATGCAGTGGGTGGCCGTCAGCCGCTGAACGGCTGGGTGGCGATGAAGTCGCCCATCCACTGCTGCGTGCGCTCCAACGACTTCTCGTACATCGCCCGCTCGCGAGCGGTGAGGTCGGTGCGAGCGAGGTTCTTCAGCACGTCCTTGATCTCGAACGTGTTGCCCTTGTCCACCACGGTGGGGTACACCACCGGGCGCGAGACCGTGACAGTTCCGTCAGCGGCAACCTCGAACCCGACCTCCACCACCACACCGTCCTGCGACTCGGGCGGGTAGGGCCCAACCGGCATGTTGCTGAGCGTGTTCCCGACGCCGAACACGGTCCACACTCCGTTGATCTGCTCGATGGGCTGCACCACATGCGAGTGGTGGCCGATGATGAGGTCGATCAGACCGCTGGACGTCAGCCGCTCTGCCTGTTCGCGCTGCGTCGGAGTAGGTTCGTGCTGCGGCTCGGTGCCCCAGTGCATGCTGACGATCACGACCTCTGCACCCAGATCGCGAGCCTTCTGCGCATCGGCGAGGATGCGGTCGACGTCGATGTTGTTCACCCACCACGGCTGGCCCTCGGGGTACTCCACCGTCGGAAAGCCACGGGTGTAGGACAGGTGGCAGACCTTCACGCCGTTCACGTCGATGATCTGCGGCTCGGCCTCCTCGGCCGAGCGTGCGGTGCCGGCATGCCCAAGCCCGACGGCGTCGAACTCTGCCAACGTCGCCTCCACGCCGGCCGTGCCCTGGTCCATGGAGTGATTGCTCGCGGTGCTGCAGCGGTCATACCCGCCAGCAGCGATGGCAGCCACGATCTCCTTCGGCACGCCATAGCGCGGGTACGTCTGCGGTTCCTCGCCAGGCGGCGCGATGGGTGTTTCCATGTGGCACACCGCCAGGTCGACACTGCTGACCAAGGGGGCAATGTCCTGGAACATGGGCACGAAGTCGTATCCCTGGCCACCGGCGTACTTGCGCGCCTTGTTCCACACCGGAGTGTGGATCAACACGTCACCGGAGAACGCGGTGGTGAACGACCGGACCGGCGGCTCGGTGGTGGGCGGCGCGGTGGTGGAGGCCGCCGTCGTGGAGGCCGCGATGGTCGAGGGCGTCGCGTCCGCGCCGGAACCAGCCGCCTCTGGCGTGCACGCGGCAGCGAGCAGCGTCGCGGCGGCGATCGCGGCGGTGATGCCGGTTCGGCGGGAAGCCAACAGGGTCAGGCGCGACCCAGCGCCTTCTTCAGCCCGTCGATGTCGGCCGAGCCGAACACGACGCGGTTGTTGGTGGCGACGTACACCGTGTCGAGGTTGACTCCGGCCTGGGCGATCTTGCGGGCGAGGTCGGCCAGCACGCCCGGCTCGTCGTGCACCTCCACCACCACGACTTCGTGCTCGCGGGTGATCACAGCCTTGTGCGTCAGCGCGAGCGCGTGGCGCACGGGTTCGGCGTGCGGCACCAGAATGTGCAACTCCGCCTTCTCACCACCACCCGTGAAGGTCGCCGCCGCCAGGTTCACGCCGGCGTCGCTGACCGCCGACGCCAACTCGGCGAGTGCTCCCGGCTTGTTCTCCACCTCGATGATGATGTCGATGGACATTGCTTCCCTCCCGGATCGCGTGTGACCGCATTCTGGCACTCAGCGCGGCGGATCGGGAAAGACACAAGTGCCCGACCGTCCGGCCAGCACCTCGGCAGCATGGTCCAAACCACCGATCCGCGCCGGGTTGCCAGTGCGTTCCACGAAGCGGCAGGCCGCTTCGATCTTCGGCCCCATGGAACCCGCCGCCCAGTTCATCGCCCGCAGGTCCGCCGGGGTCGTGTCCGTGATGGGGCGCGGGTCGGCACCGCCGTAGTCGCGTATGACGTTGTCCACGTCGGTGAGGATCAGCAGCTGATCGGCCCCGAGCGCCGTCGCCAGCAACGAACTGGTCATGTCCTTGTCGATGACCGCCTCGACACCGCGCAGTACGCCGTCGCCGTAGCGCGCGACCGGGATGCCGCCACCGCCGGCACACACCACCACGTAGCCGGCATCCATCAGCGAGCGGATTGCAGCGAGCTCGATGATCTCCAACGGTTCGGGTGAAGCGACCGCGCGACGCCAGCCGGCGCCGTCGCGCATGATCGCCCAGCCATAGCGGGCTGTCGCCAGCCGAGCTTCCTCCTCGGTGAGCATCGCCCCGATCGGTTTCGACGGCGCACCGAACGCCGGATCGCGGCGATCCACCACCACCAGCGTCAACAGCACGACGACTCGCGCCTCACCGATCTGGCGGCCGATCTCCTCGGCCAACAGATACCCGATGAGGCCTTCACTCTCGGCCACCAGCACGTCGAACGGTACCGGGTCGACGCCCGCCACCGCCTCGCTCTGGCGGGCCAGGAGACCGACCTGCGGACCGTTGCCGTGCGTGACGACCAGGCCGTGGTGATCGGCCAACTCGGCCAGCACTCGCGCCGCGTTGGCCACGTTGGCGCGCTGGTTGGCGATGTTCGGCGCCTCACCCCGGTGCAGCAGCGCATTGCCACCGATGGCGACCACGATTCGCGGGGGAGGCGCGGCGCTCATGATGCCGGCCGCCACCGCTGGATCCAGGGCGCCAGCACGTCGGCCAGCGTCGGGTGCCCGATCTCGCGCAGCGAGTAGGTGGCGTCGCGGATGGGAACGTCGACGTTGAGTAGGCGGGCCAGCGAGAACGGGCTGCCGTTCACCACGACATCGCAACCCGATGCTTTGATCGTCGCCGCCAGGTCGGCCAGCTGCGCATCGCCGTAGCCCATTGCCGGCAGCACCGGGCCGATGTGCGGGTACTTACGGTAAGTGTCCGCGAGGCTGCCCACCGCGACGGGGCGTGGGTCGACGAAGTCGGCCACCCCGGCGTGGTGGGCTGCCACGGTTCCCGCACCGAAGGGCATTCCGCCATGCGTGATGGTGGGTCCGTCCTCCACCACCAAGACCTTCTTCCCCACCAGCGAACCCTCACCAGCCAGGACCACCGGAGAGGCCGCGCGCACGATCGTGGCCGCGGGGTTGACCTCGTGGACGTTGGTGATCACCTGCGCCACCGCGTCGTTGGATGCCGAGTCGATCTTGTTCACCACGACCACGTCGGCCAGACGCAGGTTGACCTCACCGGGGTGGAAGGCGCGCTCGTGACCCGGGCGCAATGGGTCGACCACCGTGATGGTGAGGTCGGGTCGGTAGAACGCGAAGTCGTTGTTGCCGCCGTCCCAGATGATCACGTCGGCCTCTTCCTCGGCCTGGCGGAGGATTGCTTCGTAGTCGACACCGGCGTACATGATCAGCCCCTGCTGCACGGGCACCTCGTACTCCTCGCGTTCCTCGATCGTCGGGTTCGACGCGTCGATGTCGGCCTGCGTCGCGAAGCGCTGCACCTTCATCGCCACCAGGTCGCCGTACGGCATCGGGTGGCGCACCATCGCCACCTTCAGCCCGGCGTCCTGCAACAGGCGGGCGACAGCGCGACTGGTCTGGCTCTTGCCGCAGCCGGTGCGGGCCGCGACGATCGCCACCACCGGGCGGCTGCTCCACAGCATGGTGGCGTCGGGGCCGAGCAAGGTGAAGTTGGCGCCCGCGGCCTGCACGATGGCCGACTTCTCCATCACCTGCGGGTAGCTGAGGTCCGAGTAGGCGAACACGACGTCGTCGACCTCGTGCTCCGCGATCAGCGCGGGCAGTTCGGCCTCGGGACGGATGGGGATGCCGTCCGGGTAGAGCGGCCCGGCGAGTTCGGCCGGGTACCGGCGATCATCGATGCCGGGAATCTGTGCTGCGGTGAACGCCACCACGCGCACGTCGGGGTCGCCGCGGTACACGACGTTGAAGTCGTGGAAGTCGCGCCCTCCGGCTCCCATGATGACGATCCGTCGCATCTGGGGACCTCCTTGTCCGGGTCCATCGTGCACGCACTCGCAGGCGCCGGGACAGGGCCGAACAGCGCCACAGCTGGACCATTGGACCCGACGCCGGACGCGACACGGCCCCGGGGCGGGGGAACCCGGGGCCGTGTGTGCGACGTGGTCGACCCGTCAGCCCATTGGGGCCGGGGTCGCGCCGGGGCTGCGTCAGCCCTCTGCTGTGGTCTCCAAGGCAACAGGGGCCTCGTCGGCCCGGCCCACGAACTCCACCTGGATGCGGCGCGGCTCGGCCGCGGGCATGGGAGGAACGGTGACGGTGAGACGACCGTCGGCGTACTGCGCGGCCACCCGCTCGGTGTCGAGCGCAGCCGGCAGCTGCACGGTGTGCGACCAGCGCAACTCGCCGCGATCGGTGGTGTGCTCCACCGACACGGTGAGCGCACGGTCCACGACCTCGACCTTCACCGCGTCGCCCGGCACGCCGGGCAGGTCGACGGTGAGCACCAACGTGTCGTCACGCCACTCGCCGTGGACGGCGGGCGTGCGGTCGCGCCGCTGCGGTGTGGCGACCCAACCCGAGGTGAGCTGGTCGAACATGCGGTCGAAGTCGAGAGTGCGGGGCGAACGAACGATCAACATCGTGAACCTCCTGAAGCTTGAGTCGAGTGACAGAGCGGATCGGACGAGGTCAAGATACAGCAATCTTGAGCGATTGCAACTCAAGATTTCTCATGACGGTCAGACGCATCGTCGCTGTGTCACACTGCAGCCATGCTGCTCGCTCGCCTGCCGCTCGATGTCATCCCGCCGCCCACCACCGTCGCCGACGCGGCGGGCGACTCGTCGTCCAACACCGGGGTCATCGTGGCCGTCGTCGCCATCGTCGCCGTCGCACTGGTGGTCACCGGCCTGCTGAGGCGCCGCCGGAGTCACACCACCGGAGCCGCCCCCGCCGCGTGAGCGGTTATGCGCTGGCGCTCGCGCTGACGCTGGCGATCGAGGTGCCACTGCAGGCGGCAGTGCTGCGCCGCCTGGACAACGTCGCGTGGCGGCGCGCCGTCGGCGCGGCGGTGCTCGTGAACCTGGTGTCCCATCCACTGGCGTTCCTGGTGGCCTACCCGTTGCTGCGCGATCCGCTCGGTGACACGACCACGCTGCTGCTGGTGGAGGTCGCGGTGATGTTCGGCGAGGCGTGGGGGTTATGGCGGCTGACGCGTCAGCCGGAGGCCGCGCTCATTGCTGCGGCAGTGGCCAACAGTGTGTCGCTGACGGTGGGGGCGTTGCTGTTGTGAGCGACCCGAAGTGGCGGGGCTCGCCGCGACGGAAGTCGGCAGTGCCGAACGCAATGTCGGCGAGCGGCAGCACGAGCGCGTAGTTGCAGCGCTCACGGCCCGTCTCGTGGTGCGTGCGGTGGTAGCCGGGCGTGCACACCACCCGATCCAGCACCCGGCCCGGCACGTACACATCGGCATGAGCGAAGGTCGTGACGATCGTGGCGGCGAAGCTGTACACCGCGGCCGCCGAACCCGCACCGAACCACGCCCCCACCGCCGCGGGCACGACCGTGACCACCACCACTTCCACCGGGTGGAAACGGAACGCCGACCACCAGTGCAGGTCGGTGCTGCTGTGATGCACCCGGTGCACCCACCACCCCACCCGCGTCGCGTGGAACAGCCGGTGCAGCCAGTAGTACGCGGCCTCGGCCACCACGACGGCGATCACCACGCGGGCCCACATGGCGTCGCCGAGCGCGGCGCCCAGCGGGCTGTGCCGCCGAACTGCCTTCGCGAGGGCGAACGAGCCGATGGCCACGAACGGCACGTAGGCGACATACAGCAGCAGCCACCCCAGGTCCTGCAGTGCCTCGCGCCGACGGAAACGGCCCACCTCCGGGTCGGCCCACTCCGCCAGGCTGACCAGCGCCCCGGTCAGCGACACGATCGCCAGCAGGTGGAATGCGGTCCGCACGACCCGAACGCTATTGCGCTGGCCTACGCTCGGCGACGATGACCACCGGCCGCCGCCCCAACATCTTGTTCCTCACGCTCGACCAGTTCCGCGGTGACTCACTGTCCTGCGCGGGGCACCCGGTGGTGCGCACGCCGAATCTCGACGCGCTGGCTGCCGAGGGGGTGCGTTTCGCCCGCCACTACTCGCAGGCCGCACCGTGCGCCCCCGGCCGCGCAGCGCTCTACACGGGCACGTACCAAATGAACAACCGCGTGGTGGCCAACGGCTCACCGCTGGACTCGCGGCTCGACACCATCGCATTCATGGCCCAGCGCGCCGGGTATCGCCCGGTCGTGTTCGGGTACACGGACCAGGCCGCCGACCCGCGCCAGATCCACGACCCGAACGACCCGCGTTGGAGCAACTGGGAGGGCGTGCTGCCCGGCTTCGAGGAGCAGCTGTGCCTCGACGAACGGCACGAGCCATGGCTGGCCTGGCTACGCGAGCTGGGCTACACCGGCCCGGCCAGCACCGACCCCGACATCGCGCTGGACACCGAACACGAACGTCCGGCAGAACACTCCGTCACGCAGTTCCTCACCGACCACTTCCTGCGCTGGCACGCGGAGCAACCGGCCGACGAACCGTGGTTCGCGCACCTGTCGTACATCCGCCCTCACCCGCCGTACGACGCGGCCGGCCATTACGCCACGATGTACGACCCTGCCGACTGCCCGCCGGCGCTGCCGATTCCGCGGCCGGTGAACCCTTTGCACGAAGTGCTGTTGCAGGTGGGTTGGGTGCAGGCACCCACCACCGCTGCAGAGGTGGCCCATCTGCGCACGCAGTACTACGGGATGATCACCGAGGTCGATCACCACGTCGGCCGCTTGGTGCAGGCGTTGAGGGACGCCGGCCAGTGGGAGAACACGCTGGTGGTCATCACCTCGGATCACGGCGAGCAGCTGGGCGACCAGGGTCTGGTGCAGAAGTGTGGGTACTTCGAGTCCAGCTATCACATCGTCTGCATCGTGCGCGATCCGCATGGCGTGCAGGGTCGGGTGGTCGACCGGTTCACGGAGAACATCGACATCACGCCAACAATCTGCGACGCGATGGGGCTGGCCGTGCCGCAGCAGTGCGACGGCTTCCCGCTCACCCCGTTCCTGCACGGCGAGGAACCACCCACGTGGCGTACCGCCGCGCACTACGAATGGGACTGGCGCGACGCAATGATCATGCTGGAGCCCAGCCGCGAGCACGCGTGGCCGTGGAAGCGCAGCCTCGAGCGGCGCAACCTGGCAGTGCTGCGCACCGACACGCATGCGTACGTGCAGTTCGGCGACGGCGACTGGCTGTGCTTCGACTTGGCCGCCGACCCCACGTGGCAAACGATGGTTACCGACCCGTCGGTGGTATTGCCACTGGCCCAGCAGATGTTGGTGTGGCGCCAGGTGCACCTGGATCGCACGCTCACCGGCATGCTCATGCGCGACGGCGGCATCGGTCGCAGGCCCGACCCGGTCGCGGGCGTGTGGTTCACTGCCTGAAGCTGGCTGCGCGAGTCAGCGAATGAAGCCAGCCATCACGTTGATCGCCAAGCCGATGATCACCGCGCCGAGCAAGTAGCTGACCAGTGCCTGGCGGAACACGATGCGGCGGATCTTGCGGGCGGTCACCTGGGTGTCGCTGACGGCGAACGCGACGCCGATGGTGAAGGCGAAGTAGGCGAAGTCGCGGTAGTCCGGTGCTTCGTCACCGGGGAAGGCGATGCCACCCTCGGGCGCGGTGTAGTACTCGTGGGCGTAGCGCAGCACGAACATCGTGTGCACCAGCAACCACGACAGAACCACCGCCGACAGCGACAGGATGGTGAGCGCCACCGCCAGTGCGCCGTCCTGTTCGCGCGCTTCCTCCAACCCGAAGCCCACGGCCACCAGGCTCATCACTCCGGCGATCACCACCACGGAGATCGACGAGATACGCGTGGGGTCGATGGTGGTCGCGCGTTCTCGGGTGTGGGCTGCGTCGCAACCGCTGACGTCGAACCACACCCAACCCAGCAACGCGACCGCGAAGGCACACCAGCCGATCAGCATCACCATCTGCCAGATCGCGAATGGCTTCGCGACCGCGCCGGCAAGCACACCCACCGCCGCGCACCCGACCATGCGCACGCGATGCCGCAGGAACGGGAGGCGGGGTGCGTTCACTGCTGCGACTCTCCCACGCGGGTGAACATCAGGTCCACCGGGGTGCGCCCGGCGGCGAGACCGCGCTGTTCGTAACGAGTCAGTGGGCGCCAGTCGGGCCGAGGCACCACGCCACCCTGCAGGCGCGGCTCGGCAGCCGCGACCTCCAGCACCTGGCGGGCGTAGTCGTCGATGTCGGTGGCGACATGGAATGTGGCGCCGGGCACCAGCAGGTTCACCAGGCGATTGACGACATCGGGGCGGAACAAGCGGCGGTGCTGCTGCTTCTTCTTCGGCCACGGGTCCGGGAACCACAGGCGGATGCCCGCCAGCGAGGCCGCGGGCAAGCGGGGCAGGAAGTCGAGCACGTCGTCCTCCACCACCCGTACGTGCCGCCAGTCGTTGGCGGTGACGGCTTCCAGCACGAGAGCCACGCCCGGCGTGTGCACCTCGCAGCCCAGGATCGCCTCGTGCGGCCGGGCGGCCGCCATCTGCACCACGCCCTCACCGCCACCGAACCCGATGTCCAGCACGACGGGTAGGCCGTCGAACAGTCCCTGCAGGTCGAGCAGTTCACCGGTGGTGGCCAGCACCCACCGCTCGCGAGTGGCGCGATACGCCGCGTCGCGGGTGGGTGACAGCTTCCGACGGCGCGGCTGGAAACTGCGGGCATGCGGGTGCGCTGGCTGCACGACAGCGTGTCTATCCGCGTTCTGGCCGTATCGTCCCTGCACGGTATGGAACACCAACGCCTCCCCCTGCTTGCGTCGCTGATGGCGCTAGGGGCCGGGGTGGTGTGGAGTTTCGGCGCGATCATGAGCCACGAGGCCAGTCACACCGACGCGTTCCAGTACCTCGTCTGGCGTTCCGTGGGCATCATCGTGGTCATCGAGGTGCTGTACCTACTGCGCAGCGACCGGCAAAGTCCGTACCGCCCGCAGATCCTGGCCGCTTGGACCAGCGGTCGGGCGATGATGCTGGCCAACACCGGCGTGTTCATCGCCTCACTCGCGTTCGTGTACGCGCTCAAGAACACGACGACCGCGAACGCCGCCTTCCTTGGCTCGCTGTCGCCACTGGTGACCGTGGTGTTCGGGAGATTCCTCGGCGAACGCTTGTCACGCAGCACGCTGGTGGCGCTTGGACTGGGTCTCGCCGGCATCGTCCTCACGGTGTACGGCGACCTGGGCGGCGGGCACATGGACGGCAACATCGCGGCCCTGATGTCGGGCGTGGGTTTCGCCCTGTACACGATCACGCTGCGCAGCAATCCGCAGCGCGACTGGTCACCCGCCATGCCCGGGTACGCGATCCTGATGGTGCTGGTGTGTTCGATCACCACGCTTGCACTCAGCAAGACACTGCTCCCGCCCCTGGCCGACATCGCTTGGGCGGCACTGCACGGTGGCGCAGTCATCGTGATCGGCACGCTGCTGTTCAACGCGGGCTCGAAGAAGGTGCCAGCCGTGCCGATGACGATCTTCGCCCAGACGGAAATGGTGTTCGTGCCCATCTGGTCGCTGGTCGTGTTCGGCACCGTCCCCAGCGCGAAGACCCTGGCCGGTGGCGCATTGATCTTCTGCGCGGTGGTGGGCAAGGCGCTGTACGACGCCGCGGAAGGGCGTCGCAACGACTTCACCACTGCGCCGGACGTGCCCTTGCTCTGAGGGATAGCGTGGGGGCATGACGACCGAAGCGTGTTGGCTGGTCGCCGGAGGGCATGTCCTGGCCAGCGCCGAGCGGGCCAAGGATCGCCGCACGCGGGCGCACGGGCTGCTCGGACGCAGCGGTGTGGACGGCGCGTTCGTGATCGCACCATGCCGTTCGGTGCACACCATCGGGATGAAGTTCGCGCTCGACGTGGCGTTCCTCGACGCCGACGGAGTCGTGCTGAAGATGGTGCGCATGCGCCGCAACCGCATCGGTCTGCCGGTGTGGAAGGCCCGCACCGTGGTGGAGGCCGAGGCCGGCGCGTTCGAGCGGTGGGGGCTGCACCTCGGCGACCAGGTGGAACTGCGCACGTGACCGGCCAGCTGGTGCTGGTGAGCACGCCCATCGGCAACCTCGGCGACCTGCCGCCGCGGGCGGTGGAAGCGTTGCGTGCGTGCGCGCTGATCTGCTGCGAGGACACGCGCCACAGCGGCAAGCTGTTGTCGCACGCGGGCGTGTCGGGCGTGCGCTTGGCGGTGGCCAACGAGCACACCGAGGCGGCCAGGGCCGAAGAGGTCGTGGACCTGCTGCAGGCCGGTCACGACGTCGCGGTCGTCACCGACGCGGGCACGCCGGGCATCAGCGACCCCGGGTCGCGGTTGGTGCGCGCCGTGCTGGATGCAGGGTTGCCGGTGTCGGCCGTGCCCGGCCCGGCCGCGCTGGTGATGGCGTTGGTGATCAGCGGGTTCGACACCACCCGGTTCGTGTTCGAGGGTTTCCTGCCGCGGTCCGGTCGCGATCGCACGGTTCGTCTCGCGGAAGTGGCGGCCGAGCGGCGCACGATCGTGCTCTACGAGGCACCGCACCGGGTGCAGCGCACAGTCGCCGATCTCGCCGCGGCGTGCGGTGGCGAGCGACGCGTGGCGCTGGCCCGCGAGCTGACGAAGAAGTTCGAGGAAGTGTGGCGCGGCACGCTGGCCGACGCGGTGGCCCACGTTGCCGAGCACGAACCGCGCGGCGAGTACGTGGTGGTCGTGGAGGGCGCTCCGGTGGTGTCGGTCGACGACCTGTCCGACGAGGCGATCCTCGACGCACTGCGGGCCGCGCTGGCGGCCGACGACAATCGCAAGACAGCGGTGGCTACGGTGATGGCGCAGACAGGAGCACCCAAACGACGGGTGTACGACCTGGCACTGCAACTGCCGAAGTCACCACGATGAACCGTCACTCCGCCGCCTTCTTCGATCTCGACCGCACCCTCATCAGCGGGTCCAGCGTGTTCGTCTTGGGCGTTGCCGCGTGGCGCCAGAAGCTGGTGCCCAGTCACCAGTTCGTGCGCGACGCGGCCAGCGCGATCGCGTTCCGGCTGAAGGGCGCCAGCGACGACACGTCCAACGATGTGCGCGACCGCATTCTGGGCGCGGTGGCCGGTGTGCGCCTCGACGATCTGGTGGCGCTGAACGCGGACATCGTGCCCAAGCTGATCGAGCGCGTGCGCCCCGAGGCGCAGCGCCTGCTGGAGCAGCACCGTCACGCCGGCCGCGACACGTACATCGTGTCCGCATCGCCGATCGAGCTGGTCGAGCCGCTCGCGCAGGCGCTGGGCATGACCGCCGGCATCGGCACGCGCAGCCGCATCGACGATGGTGTCTACACCGGCGAACTCGACGGTCCGTTCTGCTACGGCCCGGGCAAGGTGGAGGCCATCAAGCTGCTGGCCGCCGAGCGCGGCTACGAGCTGGACCGCTGCTGGGGTTACAGCGACTCGGCCAGCGACCTGCCCATGCTGGAGGCCGTCGGCCACCCGGTTGCGGTGAACCCGGACGGCAAGCTGGAGCGCGTGGCGGGCGAGCGTGGCTGGCCGGTGGTGGTGTTCAGCGAACGCACCAAGGCCGTCATCCGCCGCACCTCCACCGCCGTGTCCGCTGTCGGCCTGGCCGCCGGCGGCTTCGCCAGCGGCGTCCGCTGGGCTCGGTCGCGGTAACGCAGGTCGGGTCGCCGGGTCCCGCGGTCGGTCCTGGTCTCCCAAGTTGGCGTTCAGGCGGGCCCTGGTGCGGTCTCATCGCCAACTTTTCGCGCCCCCTGGCAATGTCGGCGTTCAGGCGGGCTCCAACCCCGTCTCACCGCCAACTTGGCGTGCTGGCGAGTCACGAGTTCCAGAGGATCGGCACCACGGCCAGGGCGACGCCGGCAGGGACGAGACCCCAGAGCACCGCTGTGCGGATACGACACCAGGAGCACCAGACTGTTCCATACACGCCGGCCCCGACACCGCTGACAAGCATCGAAATGAGGATCGCAAAGAAGAAGCCAGCAGCGCGATTACCCGAATCGTATTGGTCGGGAGCCACACCGTCAGTGGCGAAGGAGAGGATCATCGAACCGACTCCGGCGACGGGGCCAGCCGCGATTACGGCGATGAGTCCTGCTGTGGCGCTCAGGTCCCACGGCCGCGCTGGAGCGGAAGTCCGCGACTCGGGGCTTGCCGAGGGTGGTGTGGCGTCCTCGTCAGGCATGGAGCAATCCTCTCATCAGCCAGGATCAGGGTTCGATGCGGTCGACCGTGGCGACGCGGTCGATGCTGCGGTCGAACGACGCCACCTTCCCGACCCCCGTGCTCTCGGCACAGGCGACGAGGTACGCCTCGGCGAAGTCCAGCCGGTCGACCTCGTACACCTCGATAGCGCGCAGCAAGAGCGCAGGATCGACGGTGAGCATTGAGCGCATGGCGATCAGTGACCTCATCGCTTCGGCCACCTGTTCGCGCGGAGTCTCGTAGAACGACTCGAGGACGTAGACGGTCTCGGCCACGATCAGGTCGCTGAGGTACAACTCGGGATGCGTCGCCAAGAAGGACGTCGCACGCTTCGCCATCGCCGGGGGATCTCCGGTGAGATGGCGCACCAGAACGTTGGTGTCGACGAACGCCGTCAACTACGACCGGCGGAGCGGGAGGCGCGTGTCGTGCGGACGATGTCGTCCCAGGCGGCGTTGCGACGCGAGGCGGGCACCGTGATCGTGCCGGCGAGCGCCAGGAAGTCCGGGGTGCGAGCGAGCACCGCTCGGCTGCCCTCGACACGGAACACGACACTGTCGCCCTCCGCGATCCCCAGCGCATCACGAACTGCCTTGGGGACGGTGACCTGCCCCTTCGAGCTCATCCTTGCTGCGATCTCCATGTGGTCTCCTTACATCCAGCTATGTGTAAGGCTACCCCGGTCTGCCTTCGAGGGTTTGCGCCGGGACAGGGTGGCCGGAAACCCTCGAAGAAGCCGGCGACGGCAGGAAACCCTCGAAGACCTCAGCCGAGTGGCGTCAACCCGAGCTGGCGGGATTGGGCGACGAGTTTGCCGGTCGAGTCCCACACCTCACCGGTCTCGTCCAGGAAGCCACCGCTCACCAGCGACGTGCGGAACACGCACATCAGCGGGCCGGGTGCGGGCACGCCGCGCACGTGCACGGTGTACTCCACGGTGGGCACCCAACCTGGCGGCATGTCCAGGTTGAAGACCGTCGGCGGGAACGCGTCGCACACCATCAGCAGCGCCAGCGTGTCCAGCGGGCGTCCGTCACGGAACGCGAACCAGCCGGCGATCTCGGCGGTGCCGCTGGGCTGGCCGCGCAGCCAGCCGATGTGGTCGGGGTGCAGGCGCACTTCGGTGCGATCGCTGAGCGCCACGTCGGCCGTGCCCTGGCGGCGGTCGCGGGCAGCGCACTGGTCGAACGGGGGCAGGTCGGGTGGCTCGGCGGCGACGTGCTCGTACGACTCGGCGGTGGACAGGTCGCCGAACACGCCCAGCAACTGCAGCAGCGGCTTGTCGCCCGCCCGCAGCTGGGTGGACACGGTGGCGAAACGGCGGCCCGACTTCACGACCGCGGAGTCCACTTGCACCGGCCCCGGCTTGCCCGGCGACAGGTAGTGGCCGGTCACCGAGATGGGGTGCGGGCGACCGGACGCCTGCAACATGCCTCGCGCGGCCAGCGCCATCAGGTAGCCGCCGTTGGCGTTGCCGTTGATGTCCCAGCCGTCGACGATCTGCGCGGAACCATCGGAGGCGACCGCCGTCGCAGTGTCGAACTCGTACATCATCCGGACGTTCTACCGAAACCGAAGCCGCACCGACGAGTGGGCGGGCCTATCCTTGGCGCCGTGACGTACCGGATCCTCACCCGTCGAATGTGCGCCGGCCGCTGACCAGCCGTCGACCCGCCGTTCACGAAAGGACCCCGCAATGACCCGCACGTACTTCACCACCCCGATCTACTACGTCACGGCCAAGCCGCACCTCGGCCATGCGTACACCACGATCGTCGGCGACGCGCTCGCTCGCTGGAACCGCCTGCTCGGCAACGAGGTGCACTTCCTCACCGGCACGGACGAGCACGGCCAGAAAGTGCAGGACTACGCCGACGCCGCGGGCAAGAGCCCGCAAGAGTTCGTCGACGAGATCGCACCGCTCTACGCCGAGGCGTGGAAGAAGCTGAACATCAGCAACGACGACTTCATCCGCACCACCGAGGAGCGGCACAAGATCGGCGTCGCCGAACTGCTGCAGCGCTGCTACGACGCGGGCGACATCGAGCTCGACGTCTACAAGGGCAAGTACTGCGTCGCCTGCGAGGAGTACTACACCGACGACGAACTCGACCCGGGCGACTTGTGCAAGATCCACAAGCGCCCCGTGGAGTACTACGAGGAGGAGAACTACTTCTTCCGCCTCAGCCGCTTCCAGGACCGCTTGCTGGACTGGTACGCGGCGCACCCCGGTGCCATCCAGCCCGAGTTCCGCGGCAACGAGGCACTCGGCCTCATTCGCAGCGGGCTGCGCGACTTCAGCGTCAGCCGCACCAGCCTGAAGTGGGGCATTCCGCTTCCGTGGGACCCCAAGCACGTCGCCTACGTGTGGTTCGACGCACTCGCCAACTACATCACTGCGGTCGGCTTCGGCAGCGACGACCAGCAGTTCCAGAAGTGGTGGCCGGGCGTCAACCTCATCGGCAAGGACATCATCCGCCACCACTGCGTGTACTGGCCGGCGATGCTGATGAGCGCCGGCCTCGAGCCCGCAGCCGGCTACGCGGTCGGTGGCTGGCTGCTGGTGGGCGGCGAGAAGATGAGCAAGACCAGCGGCAACGTGGTGAACCCGCTGGACCTCATCGACGACATCGGCCTCGACGGCTTCCGCTACTACGTGCTGGCCGAGACGCCCTACGGGCAGGACGGCGACTTCACCTACGAAGGCCTCATTGCTCGCTACAACAGCGACCTCGCCAACAACCTGGGCAACCTGCTGTCGCGCGTCGCCACCGTCGTGGGCAAGAAGTGCGACGGCGTCGGCCCCGCACCGCGCGCGGACTCGCCGCTGGCCGAAGCGGCCGCTGCGGCGTACGCCGGCGCGGCGGAGGGTTGGGCCGCGTACCAGCCCAGCAAGGCGCTCGACGCGACCTGGAGCCTCATCCGCGCCACCAACGCCTACCTCGAAGCCAACGAGCCGTGGAAGGCCGAGCCCGGCCCCGCCGTCGATGCGGTCATGGGCGATGCGCTCGAGGCTCTGCGCATCGTCGCCGTGCTTGCCTCGCCCGCGGTTCCGGACACGTGCCAGCAGGTGTGGCAGCGCATCGGCCTGCCTGGCCAGGTGAACGACCAACGCCTGCCCGCCGCGGCAGCGTGGGGCGGCTACCCCGGTGGCACCACCGTGGTGAAGGGCGACCCCCTGTTCCCCAGGCGGTGACACCGGCCGGGTAGCGTGCCCGCATGTTCAACGGCGGCGCGCTGCTTTTCGTCACCCTGCCGCTCGCCGTTTCGATCGTCATCCAGCGACGGCCGATCGCGCACTACATGGTTCCGCGCCTCGCCACCGAGTTGGGCGTGGTGATCGCGACCGGTGTGGCCGGCGAAGTCGTGGGTGGCGACCTCGGGCCGCTCGTCGCGCTCGCCGGCCTCGTCGCGCTGTGGCCAGTGAATACGTTCACCCGCCAGTGCAACCGCGCCATCAGCGCCGATGACCCCGTCGCGCTCGCCCGCGCCTTGCGTCGGCTCGAGATTGCGTGGTGGCCGTTGGCCGGCACGCCGACGACGATCCTGAACCATGCGCAGCTCGCCGTGCTCACCGGCGATCGCGACACGGAGACCGCAGCGCTGGAACGGATCGTCCGGCGCGGCGGTACTCCCGTCGCGGCGCTGTTGCTGGCCATCCGCCGCGACGACCGCGACGAGATTCGTCACCGCGCGGCCGCACTGCTTCAACCAAACACACCACCGGCCGACGCTGCCATGGCCGCAGCCGCGCTTGCGGCGCACGACGTGCCCGCCGTGCTCGCGTGGTGGGCCAGCCCTGCCGCAGCCAGGGTCCGCCGCCGGCAGCCCGTGCAGGTGTTGTTCGCGACTGCGATGTACACGGGCCGCACCGACATCGTCGCCGCGAGCTCCGCCAGCCCTCTCACCAGATCCGTCAACCATGCAATCTGTCGGCTCGCCAGAGGTGACGATCCCGACGCTGCCGTCGCCGCGGTCCGTGCCATCGGACCACGCGGCGATGCCACCGCCGAGCGGCTCCTCCGCACCGTGCCCCGTGGGCCGCAACCGCTGTCGCTCGACCAGCAGCGCCAGGTCGACGAGATGCTCGCCGAACTCGAACGAACGCTGGCTGTGTTCGGCCAGGATCGCGGCGCGTGGCGGCCGCTCGCCACTTGGGGGCTGGCGCTGATGCTGTTGGCGGCCTTCTGCTACCAGCTCGGCAGTGGAGGGTTCGACGATGCCGCGCTCGTTCACCAGGGAGCCTTCCTCGCAGGCACCCTGGACGGCGCGTGGTGGCGCGCCGCCACCGCCAGCGTGCTGCACGCCAACGCCACCCACCTACTCTTCAACCTGCTCGGCCTGCTCCTCATCGGCCGCATCGCCGAGGCTCGCGTGCCGCGCTGGACGTACCTCACCACCTGGTTCGCCGCATCGATCGGCGGTTTCGTCGCGTACTGGGTGATACCGCCCAAGGGTGCTCTCATGGGGGTCGGCGCCTCAGGCGGAGTGATGGGTCTGCTCGGCCTGGCACTGGCGGTCTTCGTCGTCAATCACCGCGACCGTCGCAGCTCGCTGAACTCGCGCGAGCTGCGGCAGCTGGTGCTGATCACCGTGCTCCAACTGTTCGTGGACCAGGTAGTGCCGAACATCGCTGCACTGGGCCACTTCGCCGGACTGTTGATCGGCTTCACGATCGGCCTCGGCGTGTACGGCTCGCGCAGCGCACCCGGCAAGC
>CAZREK010000005.1:0-19972 GCA_964598965.1 uncultured Bifidobacterium sp.
GCAGTTCGCGATGGTCTACAAGGTCACCAGCGCCCACGAGGAGGGCGGCGAGCGACTGTACAGCGTCAACACCGAGTGCTTCCTCGGCGGCGAGGACGGCCGCGTGCGTGCGCTGCGCTTGCACGAAGTGCAGATGGTGAACGGCAAGTTCGAGAAGGTGGAAGGCACCGACCGCGAGATCCCGGCCGACTTCGTGTTCCTCGCAATGGGCTTCGTCGGCCCGGAGAAGGGTTCGTGGCTGACCAATCTCGGTGTGAACTTCGACGAGCGTGGCAATGTGGCCCGCGGTGCGAACTACATGACCAACGTGCCCGGCGTCTTCGTGGCCGGTGACATGGGCCGCGGCCAGAGCCTGATCGTGTGGGCCATCGCCGAGGGTCGTTCGTGCGCCGCCGGAGTCGACAAGTGGCTGATGGGGGACACCCAGCTGCCGGCGCCGATCCCGCCCACGGCCCGCCCGCTGATGTAGGGCGCGGCCACTTCAGGGGTGCCGGACCGTAGAATGACACCCATGTCGAAGAAGTGGCTCGCCCCCCTGAGCCTTGTTGGTTCCCTGGCCGTCGGCTCGTTCATCGCCGCCTGCGGCGAGCAGGGCGCCACCACGGCCACCACGGTGCTGAACCTCGGCGCGCCTGCGTACGCCACCCTTCCCGTCACTCAGACCACCCTCCCGCCGCAGACCGCGCTGCCGCCGCTGGAGGGCCAGGTGATGAGCGTCGAGCAGAGCTATCAGATCCAGTACAACGACAACCTGATGAAGATCGCCAACATCTACCGCGTGTCCGCGGAGGCGATCGCCACCGCCAACGGCTGGGTCGATGGCACCGCGCACCTCATCTACCCGGGCGACATCATCAAGATCCCCGTCGGGGCCATCTTCCCGTACGCCACCACCACCACGATCATGACCGCGCCGCCCACGACGGAGGTGTGCGTCAAGGAGAAGTACACCATCCAGTCGGGCGACTCGCCCACCAAGGTGGCGAACAAGTACGGCATCACCATGCAGCAGTTGGGTGCGGCGAACGTGAAGACCCGTGGTTACAAGAACTTCGTGGTCGGCGTGGAGATCAACATCCCCTGCGACGACGGTACGAACGACGGCTGATCGGTCGCCGCTGACTGTCAGCTGCTGACCTGGCGTCGGCTCAACACCACCGCCGTCGATCCGGCGACCACGACGATGAACGCGAGGATCGCCAGCGTGCCATCGGTGCCACCTGTCTGCGGGAAGCTTGCCTCCGTGCCGGTGGCGGTCACCGGCTCGGTGGACTCGGTCGGCGAACTGGACGGCGTTGCCTCGGTCGAGGAGGTGGGGGAGGACTCCGCTGCCGGTGTGCATTGCGACACCTTGGCCGAGATTCCGTACACGCCCTGGAAGTTCGCGTTGCTCGTGAAGTCGTAGTGCGTCGTGTTGGTGGTGACCGGACCGTACGCGTTGCTCCACGCCACGACGCCGCCGTAGCTGGGCGGCTCGGTGATCTCGCTGGAGGGCACGAGGTACCACAGCAGCGTGTGCTGCAGGTAGTAGCCGTCACCGGTCAAGCTCAGCGTCACATCCACGGTGCGCGTGCTGCCGGTGAGGTCGACGGTCCAATCGGCCTGCACGGAGTAGTTGCCCTCGTTGACGGTCGTGGAGCCACTGCCGCTGTCACCGAGGTACAGGTACGGGTTCATCGACACGAGATCGGCCTGGACGCTCGCGTCGCACACCAGCGACGGATCGGCGGCGTGGGTCATTGTCGCTCCGAAGACGCCGATCGCCGCGGCTGCGGTGGCTGCCGCAGCGCAGGCGCGCCGGACGCCCGATGTCGTTGAAAGTGACCTCATGATGGACTCCCGAAGATGTGGCGAGGGTGTTGCCTCGGAGGCAACGGACTGCCTCACCCACACAACGCAGACGGAGCCCGCAGATTTCACCCCAGATCGGGCCAGCGGCGCTTCTGGCGGCGGCGTTGGCCGGCCTTGCCCAGCTTGCGGTGCTCGGCCAGAGCCCACTGCCGGCGCCAGCCGTTGTACTCCGGGCCGGTGAGCTTGGGGTTGGTGCCCGCTGCGGCACGCTGGCGCGAGGTCCAGTAGTCGGTGAGCGCCTCGTCGCCCAGTGCGGTGACGGCGGCTTCGATGCGGGCGTTGAACCGGCGCGTGCTCTCGCCTTCGATCGGCCACAGCGGCGAGCCGAACACGACCTTGCTCTTGCCGGCCTTCGGCTTCTTCATGCCCTTGCCGAAGATCGCGCCGGTGCCGTCGATGAAGACGGGCACGATCGGTGCGCCGGTGCGGTTCGACAGGTAGGCCGCGCCACCCTTGAAGTCCTGACCCCAGCCGTCGGGCGAGCGCCCGCCCTCGGGGTAGATCACCAGGCTCCAGCCGGTGTCCAGCAGGCGGCGGAGTTCGTCGCTGCTCTTGCGGCCCGTCACCTCGCGGTCGATCGGGAACGCGTTCAACGTCAGCGCGGCCATCGTGCCCTTCACCCGCTTGTCGAAGAAGTAGTCCGCTGCGGCGGCCACGACCAGCTTCGACCTCCACGGCTCGGGAACGGCGACGATCATCACGCCGGTGTCGAGGTGGCTGTGGTGGTTGGGGGCGAAGATCACCGACGGGGTCTCGTCCAAGCGCTCGAGGTCGCTGAGCCGATCGAGACCCACGACCTCGGGGTCGGCGAGCGCCTTCACCATCGCCCGCACCGGGCCGTTGGTGACAACCTTGCGGAACGCCTTGGCCGGTGCCTTGCGTGCGAAGTCGGTCTCGAAGTTGGCGCCCAGCTTGCTGGGCTCCTCGGGCACCTCGACGCCCTTGGGCACCGTCGGCTGGCGGTACGGGAAGCCCAGCTTGCGTGTGGGCTTCAGCACGGTCTGCGCGGCGGACCCGATGGCGTCGCCCAGCTTGGCCACCTTGCGCAACTGCGGCACGGTGGTGAGCTTGTCGGGCGTGTTCGCCAGCTTGGGCAGCTTCAGCTTCGAGGCCATCGGGGCACCGTCACTTCACGTCGGCGACGAGGAGGGCGGGCACGTGCAGGTGGCTGATGGTGGGGGCGCGGCCGACGACATCGCTGGCGATCTCGAACGCGTCGTCCATCGTGCTGGCGGGCGTGAAGCCCAAGCGGCGCACGACGGCGGGCTCGCCACCGACGATGATCACCTTGCCCGCGTGCTGCAGGCCGTGAGCGCCCCAGTACCACGCGTAGAACGGGTGCACGCCGTGGTAGGCGTTGCCGGTGCGGTACAAGTGGCGGTACCACTCGTCCTCGGCGAACTGCTTCTCCCACTTCTTCGACATCTCCGCCGGGCTGGTGGTGTCGGCCAGCACTTGCTCGTAGAAGTCGATGTAGCTGGGGTGGTGGACGGGGTTGAAGTCCTTGTACGTGGGGTGGGTCATGATGATGACCCCGCCCTCGCGCACCAGCGGCTTGTTGCGGTACATGTTGAACAGGTACCCCAGGCCCATGCACATCACCAGGATCGGGTTCATCACGCCGTCCGGGTTGTACGGGCACACGAACGGGATGCCCATGGTGAGGATGTCGGTCTGCCCCTGCACCTCCACCAGCTGCTGCTTGTACACGTGCTGCAGGGTGACTTCGTGCACGGCCGAGGTCTCGCCGGCCTGCACGCTGGTCATGCGGTGCGGGCCTTCCATGCCGTGGAAGATCTTGCGGGCCAGCTTGATCGGGGTCTTCTTCAGCGCCTTGGTGGTGCCCACGTAGATGGCGCGGTCCTTGGCCGTCCACTCCCATTCACGCTTGTTGATGAAGTCGAACGGCGACGGGAACATGTCGGTGTTCAGCGTGGTCTCGATCTGGAACAGCTTCGGGCCGTTGTCGCGCAGCACCTTGCCCAGACGCCACACGCTCTTGTGCAGCGCGCTGTGGTCGCGGTGGCCCATCAGGCTCTTGGTGTTCTCCAAGGTCTCCGGGTTGTGGTGGTGGCTGAGGCAGCGGTACGACGCTAGGCCGGTGCACACGCTCTTCCAGCCGCCGTCCATCGACACAGAGTTGATGTTGACGTACACCAGCAGGTCGCTCTCGGCAGCACGCTTGTTGATCTCCAACACCTCGCCGTGGTCGGTGGTGCCCAACACGGCCAGGTTGTCGGGGTCTTCGGCATCGTGCTGGTAGAGCATGCCGCGGCCGTGGAACGCGTCGTAGATACGGTCGCCCAGCGCGTGGCGTAGCTCGTACTCGTGCATGCGGCGGTGCAGGCCGAGCGCAGCGATCAGATGCACGTCGTCCACGCCGGCCTCGGCGGCCATGTCCAGCACGGCCTCGATGACGCGCTGGCGGTTGTCCGGGCGCTCCATCTTCGGTAGCGGCAGGCTGACGTCGTCGAACGCGATCGTCAACTTCATGCCCGGGAACAGCAGAGCCGGCAGCGGGTCCTGGTCCAGCGGATTCAACAACGCGTGACGGATCGCGCCGTCGACGTCCTTGATCGGGTCCAGCGGCTCGGGCGGGTAGATGACGCGGCTGCGACCGGCAGGCAGCTTCTCCAAGCTGAAGCCTTCGCCGCGCCAGAACAGAAGCGGGGGAGTCGACTTGTCGACGTCGAGGACGAATCCGGGGCGGGGCATGGCTATTGCTTCCCTCTCATGTCGAAGGCGATCTTCACCGCGCCGCGTCGGCCGGCAGAAGCGGCGTGAGCGATGGCGTCGGTGAAGTCGGCAAGGGGGTAGGTGGCCGACACGAGGCGGCCGAGGTCGTGGTGACGGATGACGTCGATCGCGGTGGCGAAGTCGGCGTGGGTGTAGGCGTAGCAGCCGCTGATGCACGATTCGCGGTGCCACAGCGAGGTGAGTTCCAGCGACACGTTGCCGGGCATGCCCACCATGTGCACGCAGCCGCCGGGGGCCACCACCTGCAACGCCTGCTGAATGCTGTCGCTGCTGCCAACGCAGTCGATGATCGTCGGGGCGCCGCCGGTGAGCTGGTCGCCCACCACCAGCGAGCCGGTGGCCGAACGCACGAAGCGCGGCATCTCGTCGCTGCTGCACACCACGTCGGCACCCAGTTCCTTGGCCAGGCGGCGCTGTTCGGGGTAGCGGGCGGTGACGATGATCGGGGCGCTGCGCTGCTTCTTGGTGCGGCTGGCACTGATCGCCGCAAGGGTCAGCAAGCCGAGGGTGCCGGCACCGATGATGACCGTCTGGTCGCCCTTGTAACGCTTGGCCGCGTGCACTGCGCAAGCGGTGGGCTCGATGAGCACCGCGGCCTCGTCGCTGAGGTCGTCGGGCACGTCCACCAGCTGGCTGGTGTGAGCGATCATCTGGTGGCTCCAGCCGCCGCCGGTGTCGGTGCAGAAGCCGGTCTGCAAGCCGGGCTCGAGGTGCCCGTACGCCACGCGCTCGCACAGGTTGATCTTCCCGGCCGCGCAGGACGGGCACACCGGCGAGATGCCGCGGGTGACGCAGGACAGCACCGGCACCACCACGACACGGCGGCCGAGGGAACCGTCCTCCGCCAGCACGTCGGCCACGACCTCGTGGCCCGGCGTGAACGGATAGCTGACCAGCGGGTCGAAGTACGCGGAGGCCGTGCCGTCCACCAGCGCCAGGTCGCTGCCGCAGATGCCCGAGAGGCGCGGGCGCAACCGCACCCACTCTGGGGAGGGCAGCGACAGCGGCTCGTCGCTCTGCAGCGCCAGCGGGCCCACATGGGCTCCGGCACCGGGCTTCACAGCCCCGGCCAGACGGGCCATCGCGAACTTGCCGGGCTTGCGGGAGAACACGAGGCGGCTCATCGGAACCCTCCACCGCTGAACGTCTTCTTGCGCTCTCGTTCGGCCAGCAGTGGGCCGATCGGCAGCATGCGGGTGGGAGCACCCGAGGCCTTGTCCCAGCGCTCCACCAGCCAACCGCGCTTGCGGGCGATGGCCGCCAGGCGGGTCTCGGGGTTCACTGCGACGGGGAAGCCGACGGCTTCCAGCATCGGCAGGTCGCTGGAGCTGTCGGCGTAGGCGACGCTGTCCTCCAAACGCAGGCCCTCGGACTGGCAGTAGTCGGCGAGGATTTCGGCGCGTGTCTCGCCGGTGGGCGGCACGACGGCCATGTTGCCGCTGTAGGTGCCATCCGGGCGCACGCTGAGCTTGGCGGCGACGATTTCGTCGAACAGCGGGCGCAGGCCCTCGACGGCGAAGTCGAGCGCACCGGTGATGAGGATGGTCTTGTGGCCGAGCGCGCGGTGCTCGCGCACGCGACGCAGGCCTGCGGGGAAGCTCTTGGCCAGGATCAGGTTGGCCAGCAGTTCGGGCGAGTCCTCGGCGATCTGGGCGACGGGGGCGTCCTCGTAGCGGCGATAGAAGAAGCGCAGGAAGTCGCTGCGGTCCTTGCGGTCCACGGCCTGCAACGTGGGCGCCTCGGCGATCGTGCGCAACACGTAGCGAATGCGCTCGGGCACGTTGAGGCGGCGCGTGGCCAGCCACGAGTAGCTCTCCACCACGTTGCTGGCGATCAGCGTTTTCTCCAGGTCGAACGCGGCGACGTGGCGTTCGGGAGCCAGCACGCTCTTGCGCAGGCGCGCGCCGCGGTCGATGCGGCTCTTGCCCGGCGTGACCTTGGCGCGCGAGTGGTGCACGATCGACGGCAGATGGATGCCGCTGATGTACTTCGACCAGTCCACGCTGCGCGGGTCGAAGTTGAACGCCGCCTGGTCGGCCGCGTCGAGCCCGTCCCACACCCCGAGCAGCTTCTCCACTGAGTACACCGCTTCGCACTCGGTGTACAGGCCGTACAGCTGCACGTACTCGTAGGCGCGGTCGATGTCGTTCTTCTTGTCCTCCAGCGAGGCGGCCCACGAGGCCTGCTTGCCGCGCAGGGGGAGGGCCTGCAACACGCGCTCGGTCTTCGCCGCGACGCTCTTGGCGCGCGCCAGTTGCTCCTTCACGCGACCGCGTGCGGGGAACTTCCACTCGGGTACCACGATCGGCTGGCCCTCGCTGTCGTACAGCGGGTGCTCGGTGAACCAGGCGCGGATGTCGTCGACCATCGCCTTGTAGCGCAGTGGGTTCACGCCACCGCTGGCCACCTGGGTGATGTACGGCGCCGTGGGCCCGGTGGCGGCAACGGTGATGATGGCCGCCACCACGATGTCGACCGGGATGACGTCGACGATGCCCTCGGGCACGCCGGGGAATTCGCTGAGCAGGCCGCGGGCATAGCTGAGGATGACCGGCTCGGCCATGCGGAACCCGCGGATCCAGCCGGGGAACGGTTCGGCGAGCGCGGACTCGATGATGCTGGGGCGCACGATGTTCACCGGCAGGTCGCGCTTGGTCTCGGTGAGCGCCTGCTCGCCCAGCGCCTTGGTGTAGGCGTAGGCGTCGGGCCAACCCACGCTGGCGGCGCGGCTGCGGCCGGCTTCCACCAACTGCGCCTTCACCCAGGCTTCGCGCAAGCTCTCGGTCTTGGCCGCCAGGGCCGGGCCGCCGGCGGCGCCGAGTTCCTTGCGAGCCTCGCTGCGGAAGAACGTCAGCTGTTCGGTGGTGCGGCTGTTGGCCTCGATGTCGCCGCGCAGGCGGCGGGCGGCCGCGACCTCCTTGCGCCAGTTGAGGCCGATGTCCCAGTGGCCTTCGCTGACCAGTGCCTCGGGGGCGTGGCCGCGGCGGTTGCCGGCCACGTAGCACGTGCTGACCGCGACCAGGTGGGGGCGGATGTTCATCGCATGGCAGGCCTCGGCGATGCGCACCGGACCCATCAGGTTGATCTCCACCGCGCTGTCCAGCGGGCTGTCGAAGCTGACCGCAGCGGCGGAGTGGATGATCGTGTCGCAGCTGGCGAAGATGGCCCGGTCGTGATCGTTCAGGCCCAGGCCGTCGGTGCTGACGTCGCCGCCGACGGCCACCACGCGGCGGGCCACCATCTCGTCGAAGGTCTCGCCACCGGCCTCGGTGAGCTCGCGCTTCAGGCGGTCGAAGCAGTTGTTCTTGAAGATCTCGCGGCGGACGCGCTCGGTGGCGTCGTGGCGTTTGCTGGGGCGAACGAGCAGCACCAGCGAGCAGCCGGGGACGGCGCGCAGGAGACGCTCGACGAGCGCGGTGCCGACGAAACCGGTGGAGCCGGTGACAGCGATGCGCTTGCCCGCGAGTTGTTCGGCGATCATGCGCCCGACAGTCTAGCTCATCTCTCTACCATGTGGTAGAGAGAACTTCGATGACTGGCAGCAGCATGGTATACAAATGGTATTCTCCTACCATGAACACCACGATCGACAAAGCGGGCAGAGTCGTGATTCCCAAGCAGATGCGCGACGCATTGGGGCTCGCCGAGGGCGGCGAGGTCGAGGTCGTGGAGGAGGACGGGCGCATCGTCATCTCGCCGCGTCCGGCGGCCAAGCAGTTGGTGGAGCGTGACGGGGTGCTGGTGTGCGTGGTCAACGAGGACGTCCCCGCGCTGTCCGCGCGTGACGTGCGTGATGTGCTCGACTCGGTGCGCCGTTGAAACGCGTTGCCGACACCAGCGTGTTGGTCGCTGCGTTCGCTTCGTGGCACGAACAGCACGAGGTCGCTCGTGCCACCGTGCGCGCCGGCGTTGGTGCGGTGGGGCACGTGCTGGTGGAGACGTATTCCGTACTCACTCGCTTGCCAGAGCCACACCGTGCACCAGCCGAGATGGCACGCGACTTCCTGCTCGCCGCAGTGAAGGGTGATCCGCTGGTGCTCGATGCGGGCGCGGCCAAGGCCCTCCCCGGGCGGTTGCACGAGTGCGGCGTCGCGGCGGGTGCCACGTTTGATGGTCTCATCGCTCTCACGGCAGCAGCGCACGGCGTCACACTGGTGTCGCTGGACCAGCGCGCCGCCGACACGTACCGCCGTTGTGGTGTGCGGTTCGAATTGCTCGGGACCTGACGATGGCTGCGCGCACCGACACCAGAGCCCGCATTCTCGACGCGGCCACCGACCTGTTCGGCGCGCGCGGGGTGGACGCGGTGTCGTTGGACGTCATCGCCAGCGAGGTGGGGGTGGCCAAGCAGACCCTGCTGTACTGGTTCCCCAGCAAGGACGACCTGGTGCAGGCGGTGCTGGTGCACACGGCCATGCAGTTGGGCGTGGTGATCCAGGCGGCGATCCGTTCGGCGACCGACGACCCGCTGGACCGCATCGAGGCTGTGGTGAAGGCCGTCTTCCGGCCGGCCGTGCGGCGGCCCTCGTTGCTGGGCCTGATCCGCGAGGTCAGCCGCCTGTCACCTGCCCTCGGCGAGCGTTTCAGCGCGGAGCTGAAGCCGTTGGTCGATCGTGCGGTGGTGTACCTGCAGAGCGAGATGGATCGGGGCCGCCTCCGCCGGGCCGACCCGCGCCTCATCGCTGCACTCTGCTACGCGACGGTCACCGGCATCGCCACCGAACCCGAAGTGCTGCGTGCAGTCGGCTGGCAAGCGGACACGGTCGAACTGCGCCGCCTGCGCAGCGAACTGCTCGCCTTCCTACGCGCCGCGCTCGCACCGGGCTGAGACCGAGTCGCTACTCCAGCTCGAGGTGGATGCGCACGTCGCTTCCCGCCACCAGGCCTTCGGCCTTCCTCACGGCAGCCTTCACCGGGAGGATGAACGACTCGCGTCCCTTGTCGGGGAACACCGAGGTGGCCCACTTCGAGCGCCCGACGGTGACCTTCACGCGCACGCTGCCGAAGCCGTTGGTGCGGCCGGTGGTGATCTCGTCGATCTCGTCGGTGACGTCGAACGGCAGGGTGACGAAGTGCCACGCGGCGTTGCCCTCCCACTTCCACAACGGCGTGGTGAACTCCCAGGCCGGCGACTTGCTGGGCGGGTTCACCGGTTGACGGCCTCGACCACGACCTGATGGAACGCGGTGATGCCCTTCTCCAGGTGATCGTCGGGCGTGTCTTCTTCCTTCGTGTGCGACAGACCGGCGATCGAGGACGTGAACACCATCGCGGTGGGCACCACACGGGCCATCTCCGACGCATCGTGCAACGCCCCGCTGGGCAACTCGAAGCGGTGACCTTCCACACCCTCCACGGCGCGGCGCACGGACTCGACCAACACGGGGTCGAAGATCATCGGCGGGATGCGGAAGATGTGTTCGAACTCGACCGTGCAGCCCTCCGCCTCGGCGGCAGCGGCCGCGGCGGCCTTGGCCTCGGAGAACATGGCCGCCAGCGCGTCGGCGTCGATGTGGCGCATGTCCATGGTGCACACCGTCTGGCCGGGCACCGCGGTGACCACGCCGGGCCAGCAGGTGACGCTGCCGACGGTGGTGACACCCGTGTGCCGCTTGCCGATCTCGGCCAGCTCCAGTGCGAAGCGGCTCATCGCTCGCAGCGAGTCGCGGCGCATGGGCATGGGCATGGTGCCCGCGTGCGCAGCTTGCCCGCTGAACACCAGCCGCTCGCGCTCGATGCCGACCGTTCCGGTGACCACGCCCACGCCCAGACCGTGCTGCTCCAGCACCGGCCCTTGCTCGATGTGTAGCTCCAAGTAGGCCACCACGTTCTGCAGACGGGTGCGGGCGCCATCCATCGCGTCGAGGTTCACGCCGTGCTGAGCCACCACCTCGGGCAGCGAGTTGCCCTGCTTGTCCTTCAGCTCGCGCAGGATGTCGAGGTCGAGGGTGCCCACGACCGCACCGGAGCCGAACAGGCTGCGACTGAACCGCGCGCCTTCCTCGTCGGCCCAATCCACCAACGCGAACGAGCGCTTCGGCTTCGGCCCAGCGGCCAGCGAGCGCAGCACTTCCAGACCACCCATCACGCCCAGCGCACCATCCAGCCAGCCGCCAGCTGGCACCGAGTCCAGGTGCGAGCCGACCACGACCGTCTCGGGCGACTCGCCCTGCAGGTAGGCCCACAGGTTGCCGGCCTCGTCCTGCTCGACCGTCACGGGCATGGTGGCCAGTTCCTCGCGCAGCAGGGCGCGCGCCTGCACCCACTCGGGTGTCCAGCACAGGCGACGGGAACCGGCCGGGCCGCCGGTGCGCTCGGCAAGCGTGCGCAGGTCGCGGACGGCGCGGCGGGCGTCGAAGTTGGCAGTGGTGTCGGTGGCGGTGCTCACCGCCCGAACGCTAGTGGAGATCAGCCGCTGGTCGGGCGGGTGGTCATCGCGGTCAGCGCGGCCTCGGCGAGGGGAACCAGTTGGTCGGCCGTGGCCGGTGCGGCCCCCAGGTCGGCCGCGTCGATGGTGACGTCGACCAGGTCGGGCTGGATCGTGAACGCGTGGAGCGCGCCCTTGCCGTAGGCGCTGATCAGCACCGAGGTGCCGTCAGGAGCCACCGCCAACACGGACACGAGGTGCGGACCACTGGACACGAACAGGTGGTCACCCTGAGCGACGAACTCGCCCTCGTTGGGCAACGACCGTGGCGCCGCAGCGGCGACCGACCGCCACACGCGTGCCACCAAGTCGCTGCCGTCCTTCAGTGTCACTTGCACGTAGTGCAGCGTCACGCAGTACTCCATGTCGGGCGACATGTCGCGAATGCGGGAGGTCTCGTAGCTGCCGAAGATGTCGGCGGCAGCACCCAGCACCTCGTCGGCCAGGACCGACAGTTGGGGCGTGGACGACGTGATCTCCGACTGGAAGGCCACCGCGCCCGCGGCGTCTTCGCGGTACCAGTCAGCGGCGGCGGCGGTGACGGTGCCCGGGGTGTCGACGCAGTCGATGTCCACCGGGGTGTCGGCGACGGGCACCGTGGGGACCCCAGCGGCCGACCCGTTGCCGCTGTTGTCGTCGCGCAACACCAGGATGGCCACTGCCGTGACGGCCGCGACGACGGTGGCGATCAACAGCATGCGTTGCTGACGCTGGCGACGGGAGAAGAGCTGCACGGGCGGTGGGTCCTTCGGTCAGTGAGTGGTGTTGCGCCGGCGGCGGCCGTGGCGCTCGATGGCCAACTGCACCAGCTGGTCGATGAGGTCGCGGTAGCTGAGGCCGCTGGCGATCCAGAGCTTGGGGTACATCGAGATCGGGGTGAACCCGGGCATGGTGTTCACCTCGTTGAGCAGGAAGCCGCGGCCGCCCTCCTCGAAGAAGAAGTCCACACGGGCCAGGCCTTCGCAGCGCAACACGTCGAACGCGCGCACGGCCAACTGGCGCACCTCGTCGCTCTGCTCGGCGGTCAAGGGGGCGGGGATCAACGTCTGCGAACCGTCGTCCACGTACTTGTCGGCGTAGTCGTAGAACTCCGCGCCGGGCACCACTTCGCCGGGCACGCTGGCCTTCGGCTGCAAGTTGCCCAACACCGCGACCTCGATCTCGCGACCGTTGATCGCTTCCTCCACGACCGCCCACTCGTCGTAGGCGAACGCGACTTCCAGGGCGTCACGGATGGCCTCCACGGTTTTGGCCTTGGTGACGCCGACGGAGGAGCCCATGTTGGCCGGCTTCACGAACACGGGCAGGCCCAGCTCGTCGGCAAGGCGGGCAGGCGTGCCAGGCGTGCACTGGTCGGCGCGCAGCGAGATGTGCCGCGCCTGCGGAATGCCGTTGAGCGCGGCCAACTGCTTGGCGACGGTCTTGTCCATCGCCACCGCCGAACCCAGCACACCGCTGCCCACGTAGGGCAGGTCGGCGAGCTCGAGCATGCCCTGCACCGTGCCGTCCTCGCCGAGGGGGCCGTGCAGCAGGGGAACGACCACGGTGGTGGCCGCGGCCCGCAGCGGCGTGATGGCCGCGGTGGGCTCGACCACCGAGCCGTCTGCCGTCAAACGGCCGGGCAGCGCGTCGGGGCCCTGCGCCAACGCGGCGGCAGCCTCGGTGGCCAGCAACCAGCGCCCGTCGCGGCCGATGCCGATGGGCGTGATGCGGTACTTGGCCGGGTCGGCGGCGCGCAGTACGTGGGCGGCGGTGGTGCAGCTGACGTCGTGCTCGGCGGACTGGCCACCGAACAACACGATCAGGTCGATCCGCGGGTCGTCGGCGTTGTTCGAGGGTGCCACTGACGTCATGCGACCCCGACGGTACCGTGTGCAGCGATGCGATTCCGAGCAGTTGACGTCGCCGCCGCCACCGGTGGCCGTGTGCACGGCCCCGATGTCGAGATCGACGGGGTGTCGTTCGACTCGCGCGCGCTGCAGCCGGGCCAGCTGTTCGTGCCGCTGGTGGCCGACCGCGACGGCCACGAGTTCATCGACGCCGCGTTCGCTCGTGGTGCTGCGGCCACGCTGACCTCCGGGCCGCTGCCCGCCGGCCGCACGTCCATCGAAGTGCCCGACACCCTGGTGGCGCTGATGCGGCTGGCGTCGGTGCAACGCCACGACTTCCACGGCCAGGTGATCGGCATCACCGGGTCGGTCGGCAAGACCAGCACCAAGGATCTCGCGTGGGCGGCGCTGGCCGCCTCCCGCCGAACGTGGGCCAACGAGCGCAGCTTCAACAACGAGCAGGGTCTGCCCACCACCATCCTCAACGCTCCGCCGGACACCGAGGTGATGGTGCTGGAGATGGGCATGCGCGGCCATGGCGAGATCGGCGAGTTGTGCCGCATCGCGCGGCCCACCATCGCGGTGCTCACCCGCGTGGCCGAGGCGCACAGCGACCGAGTGGGTGGTATCGACGGCGTGGCCCGGGCCAAGGGCGAGCTGGTGGACAGCCTGTCGCCGAACGGCCTGGCGATCCTGAACCACGACGACCTGCGCGTGCGGGCGATGGCCAAGCGGTCGCTGGCACTGGTGGTGTTCTACGGCGAGAGCCACGACGCGGCAGTGCAGGTGCGCATCGGTGAGGTGCACCTGGACGACATCGCCCGGCCCACGTTCCGGCTGGACACGCCGTGGGGTTCCACCTCCGTGCACCTCGGCGTCAGTGGGCGGCACATGGTGCACAACGCCGCGGCAGCGCTGGCCGCTGTGGCCGCCGCAGGTGGCGACTTGCACGCAGGCGCCGAGGCGTTGTCCGACGTCGGCCTCACCGCGATGCGCATGGAGATCCAGCGCACGCCGGGTGGGGTCACCGTGCTGAACGATGCCTACAACGCCAACCCCACCAGCATGCGGGCCGCCCTCGATGCGCTGGCCGCGCTGCCGGCGAATCGCCGAATCGCGGTGCTGGGGTTGATGGCCGAGATCAGCGACCCCGAAGGCGAGCACCGCTCGATGGTGGAGTACGCCCGCGGGCACGGCATCGAGGTGCTGGCCTACGGCACCGACATGTACGGGCTGCCGGTGGTGGAGGGTCCTGTGGCCGCGCTGGCGGCGATGGGGTCACTCGCCGGCGGCGAGGCCGTGCTCGTCAAGGGCAGCCGCGTGGTCGGGCTGGAGCGCGTGGCGGCCGCTCTGTTGCTCGACGCGCCGGTCGATGGCGGCGATGTCGCACCACCAGGCCAGGAACAGCGCCCATAAGGCACCCATCCCCAACACCCAGCGCGGGCCGATGGCGTCGATGACCGGGGCGAAGATCAGGTTCCCCACGGGCACGGAACCGCCGAACGACATGAACCACAGCGCGGTCACGCGGCCGCGCTCGTTGTCCTCCAGCCGGCTCTGGAAGATGGTGTTCATCGCGGTGGTGGCCATGAAGTAGGCGATGCCCAGGAAGAAGCCGACCACGAAACCCCACAGCGGCGTGGTGCCGACGGCGAACAGGCCCAGCGTGATGGCAAAGGCCACGAAGCCGCCGCGGATGACCGTGCGCTTGTCGTGGCGCACGAAGATCGTGCCCACGGACAGACCGCCGAGCGCGGCGCCGAAGCCCCACACCGAGTACATCCATTCGTAGGTGCTCTTGTCGTTGACGCCGAACTGCAGGCGCACGACGGACACGAACAGGCCCACGAACGGCAGCGAGATGACCGAGAAGCTGCTCAGCGTCAGCAGCAGGCGGCTGAGCTCGGGGCGCGAGCGCACGATGCGCACGCCGGTGGCCAGCGCCTTCATCGGTCGTTCCTTGGCCATCGGGGTGGGCCGCGGCACCGGGGTGATCAACAGTGCGCCCACCACGAACAGGTAGGTGGCCGCGTTGATGAGGAAGATGTGCGAGACCGTGGCGCCGTTGGTGACGAGCGCGGCGACGATGATCGGGCCGATGACCCGCGAGCCGTTCAGCGAGGTGTAGTTCAGCGACACCGAGCCGGGCAGGTCTTCCTTGGTCACCAAGGTGGGCAGCATCGCCGCCCACGAGGGTGCGTTCAGCGCGTTGCCGGTACCCACCCCGATGGCCGCGATCATGATCGCCCACAGCGGAGCGTCGGCGGAGGCGAGCGGGGCGAGCGCGGCGGGGAACGCGAGCTGCACCAACTGCATCGCCACCAGCCAACGGCGGCGGTCGAAGCGGTCGGCGATCACACCTGCGGGCAGCGACAACAACAGCAAAGGACCCAGCTGCGCGAACACGATCAGGCCCACCAGGGTCGTGTTGCCCGTGCGGTCGAGGATGTACTTCGGCAGCACGACGTTCTGCATCCAGGTGCCCACGCTGGACAGCGCCGAAGCCATCCACATCCGGCGGAAGTGCGGGTAGGACAAGGCCGCGCGGGCGCTGCCCGGGCGGTGGGGGTGCTGGTGATCGGCGGGGGAGGACGGGGCGGACACGGTCGTGGGCGAGGCTACGTCCTCTCGGGACGGGTGCCGTGGTCGGAGGCTGTCACACTGGGCACATGACCGACACGGCGAATTTCGAGACACTCGTGGCGACGGTGGATGGGCCGCGCGGCTCGCTGCAGCTGAATCGCCCGGAGAAGCTGAACCCGCTGAGCAGCCACACGTTGCACGAGATCGAGCTGGCCGCGCGCTGGTTCGACGAGCACCACGACCTGAAGGTGGTGGTGGTCAGTGGGGCAGGCCGAGCCTTCTCCGCGGGTGCCGACCTGTCCGCGTTCACCCAGTCGGCCCCGATGGAGGACCGGCAGGTGGGCTGGCGCATGGCTCGCGCGCTGGAGGAGATGCGTGCGGTCACCGTTGCCCGCCTGCACGGTTGGTGCGTGGGCGGCGGGCTGGTGGTGGCTGCCGCGTGCGACCTGCGCATCGCCGCCGACACGGCCCGCTTCTCGATCCCCGAGGTGGACATCGGCATCCCGCTGGCGTGGGGTGGCATCCCGCGCCTGGTGCGCGAGATCGGCCCGGCCCTCACCAAGGAGTTGGTGATGACCTGCCGTCCGTTCGACGCGGCCGAGGCTCGCGCTGCAGGCTTCCTGAACCGTGTGGTGCCCGAGGCCGACCTCGACACCGAGGTGGAGGCGTTGGTGCAGACCCTGTTGGGCAAGGCCAAGCTGGCGTTGCTGGAGACCAAGGCGCACGTCAACGCGGTCACCGAGTCCATGGTGGGCACGGGTCGCTCGTGGGCCGACGCGGACGGACTGTTCGCCGGGCTGCGCGACGAGGAAGGCCGCGCCAAGGCGGTGGCCTACGCCGAGAAGCTGATGTCGAAGCGGAAGTAGCCGGGCCTCAGCCCAGGATCGTCTCCGCGTAGAGCGGCAGCACTTCCTTGGGGCCGCCAACGAGGAACGTGGTGATGCACGTCTCCTTCCAGCGGGCCATCTCGTCCTTGATCTTCGCCGGCGGGCCGACAAGGGCGACGTCCTCCACCATCGCCAGCGGGATGCTGGCCGCGGCTTCGGCCTTCTTGCCCTGCAGGTACAGGTCCTGCACCTTCAGCGCGACGTCCTCCCACCCCATGCGGGCGAACACCTCGAAGTGAAAGTTTGCGCCGCGGGCGCCCATGCCGCCGGCGTACAGCGCGACGAACGGGCGCACGAAGTCGGCGCATTTCTCCGCGTCGTCGCCGGGGATGATGTACACCGTGCTGGCGACCTCGAAGCGGTCGGCCTTGCCGGGGTCGCCCGCGGCGGCAAAGCCTTCGGCCAGGCACTTGCGGTAGTGGGCGTCGTCCTTCGGGCTGAAGAACAGCGGCAGCCAGCCGTCGCAGATCTCGGCCGCGAGCGCGACGTTCTTCGGGCCCTCCGCGCCGAGGAAGATCGGGATCTCCTTGCGGCGCGGGTGGATGGTGCTCTTCAGCGGCTTGCCCAGGCCGGTGCCGTCCTTGTAGGGCATGTCGTAGAACTCGCCGTGGTGGTCGATGGGTGCTTCACGGCGGATGATCTCGCGCACGATCTGCACGTACTCGCGTGTGCGGGCGAGCGGCTTGGGGTACGGCTGGCCGTACCAGCCCTCCACCACCTGCGGGCCGCTGGCGCCGAGGCCGAGGATGAAGCGGCCGTCGGACAGGTGGTCCATCGTCATCGCCGCCATTGCGGTGGTGGCCGGCGTGCGCGCGCTCATCTGCATGACGGCGGTGCCGAGGCGGATCTGCGAAGTATGGCTGCCCCACCACGCCAGCGGGGTGAGGGCGTCGCTGCCGTACGCCTCCGCGGTCCAGACCGAGTCGAAGCCGAGGCGGTCGGCTTCCTTGATGGCTTCCAGCGCACCGCTGGGCGGGCCGCTGCCCCAGTAGCCGCTGTTGTAACCCAACTTGATGTCGCGCGTCATAGGGTTGACCGTATGCCGTCTTCAGTGCGCCCGGCGACCCGTGCCGACCTTCCCGCCATCGCTGCCACGCTCGCCGAGGCCTTCGTGGACGACCCGGTGAAGCGTCACCTCACCGGCGTCGCGCACGTGCCGCCGTCGCGCTCGCTGCCGTTCTTCGACGCGTTCACCCGCATGCAGATGCCCAAGGGGCACGTGTACGTGGCCGAGGTGGACGGTGAGGTTCGTGGCGCGGCGTTGTGGTCGCCGCCCGGTCAGTGGCGGGTGCCGACCAGCGCGATCCTCCGCTGGGGCCCGCGCTTCGTGCGCATGTACGGCCGCCGCTTCCCGGCCAACCTCGGGGTGCTGAAGACGGTGGAGAAGCACCACCCGCACGAGCCGCACTACTACCTCGAGTTCCTGGGCGTGCACCCGGCCGCGCAGGGCCAGGGCCTGGGGAAGCTGCTGGTGGACGAGATGGTCGCCGTGGGCGACCGCGAGGGCGTGCCGCTGTACCTGGAGAACTCGAAGGAGAAGAACCTCGCGTTCTACGGCCGCCACGGCTTCGTGCCCCGCGACCCGATGCACCTGCCCGGTGTCGACGGCCCACCCGTGTGGCCCATGTGGCGCAACGCCCGGTGAGCGACGTTTCGCAATTCCCACCGGCCGTTGCGGACGCGTCGAAAGTGGGCACGTACTCAGCGCTATCGAAGGCTGGCGGCGGCTTCGTCTGGGATGCGGTGCTGGAGTACCGCGTCTGGGTTCATCAGGGCCATGACGCGGGCGACGAGGGCCAATCTGACTACTTCCGTGCATTCGTGAACTACTCCGATGCAGCTGAGTTCGCCAGAGACCAGCCCGGAGCCGAGGAACCGCTGGCTCTGGTCCTGCAGGAGGAGTACATCGATGAGTCGGCGCCCGGTCAGTACCTCCATGTGCGCGAACAACGAATCACCGAGTGGCCAGTCTCGTTTCTCCGTCGACCTCGTAGGACGAGTGAGACCATCCCGCGATTCCTTGCGCCCGACGCACCGCCGAACCGGCTGGAGATTCTTCGCGGCACGGCGCTGGATGAGCTCTGAGTCCGCCACAGGGGCGCCGGTGTTTTCTATTTCGCCAGTCGACAACGGTGATTGTCGTGGCGACAACAGCGGTTGTCGCTGACGCGATTGATGCGAAGGTGAGGTCATTCCGGACGGTCGGGGCGATACCCCACGTTGCGTCTCGCTCAGCGTCGGGCAATAGGGTCTCGACCAGTGGATGTCTTGATCACGCTGATCCTTGGGGTTGCGTTCTGCCTGGTGGCTTGGCGACCACCGGAACGCGACGCCTCCAAGAAGGCGACGTGGTGGAACCCCGACGCAAAGGGGTGGCGCGCCACTCCCTTTCGCCCGTCAACCATGACAGAACGCGTCGTGCGCGTGCTGATGTTCGGATTCGGGTGTCTGTGCCTGGTTGATGCGGTGGTCCGAGTCGTCAGGTGATATTGCTTCGTCGCGTCGAACAGCGATCCCGCGCGCTCGGAGTTCAGCAGTCAGGCGTGGCGAACTCGACGGTGGCGCTGCCGGGGGTGGCGTGGCTTTGGCCGTACTTGTCGCTGCCGCCGACGACGTAGACCGCGTCGCCAAACAGCACCCTACGGGCGAAGGCGCGTGCTACCTGCAGCGGCGGTTCGGGCAGCCAGGCGTCGCCGTCCAGCACCAGCACCTCGTCGAGCACCAACGAGCCTCGCTGCTGTTGTCCGCCCGCGACCAAAATCGTGCCGCACACGGCGATCGCTCCGGCGTTGCCGCGTGCCTCGATCTCCGGGCCCGCGGTCCACTGGTCTGTGGCCGGGTCGTAGATCTCGACGTCGCCGAAGTCGTCGTGGCCGCTACGTCCGCCCACAGCCCAGATGCGCCCGTCCAGCACGGTGACGGCGGGGCTGCCCTTCGGGCGTGACAGCGGGGCCGCCGTCGTCCATGCGTCCGTGGCGGGGTCGTACACGACGTGGTCGGCGATGGTGGACTGCGACGTGCCGCCGCCCACCACATGGACGCGACCGTCGAGCACGACCGCAGCGTGGCCGCCGCTGGCCGTCGGCAGCGGTGCCGCCGTGGTCCAGGTGGAGGTAGCGATGTCGTAGACGTGCACTTCGTCGGTGGGCTTGTTGGACGTGCCGGAGAAGCCGCCGATGACGTAGATCTTGCCGCCGACGGTGGCGACGGATGGTGCGTTCACGCCCTTGCCCGGAAGGGTGGTGATGTCGGCCCACGTGGCTCCGTCGAAACGCTCCACCTCCATGACCGGCCTGCGATCCTCGCCGATTCCGCCGAGCACATAGATCGCGTCGTCGGTGGCCACCACCCCGTGCGCGGCACGCGGGTGTAGCAGTGAGGGTGCCGTGGTCCACTGGCCGATCATCGAGCCGGTCGTGTCGACGGTCGTGACGGATGCCTCGGTGGTGACCGGTGCCTCGGTGGTGACAGGCGTGTCGGCCGCGTCATCGTCGCCGCAGGCCGCGAGAGCTGCCACGCACGCCGCGGTGATGATCAGCCGTGTGGTGTGAAGGCGACCGCTGCGCTTGCCGCGACAGTAACCACGGTCCTGGTCGCGCTGGGCCGGGATCCCGGAGATCCCACTGGAGTGGGTGGGA
>CAZREK010000005.1:19982-22626 GCA_964598965.1 uncultured Bifidobacterium sp.
AGGTCTGGGGATGAGCTGCGCGGGATTACCGTTCCCGCCATGATCGCGCGTCTCCCTGCGACGGACTGGATGCGGCGGCCCGGAAACGTGATCGCGTCCGTCCTTGCGTCGGTTCTCGTCGCATGTTCCAGCAGTGGTCATCCCGAGCTGACTCGAGCGCAGTGGGCGCGGGCGGCCAACGGTTTATGTCGTGATGCCACCGAACTCCTGGCCTCCGCGAACGACAGTGAGACGACCGACGTCGGACTCGAACTGGTCCAGCAACTGGAAGCTCTGGAGACATCTGACTCCGAGATTCAACGAACTGTCGCGTCTTTCCGATCTGCCATGGCCACTCCAGGCACGAGGAGTGACTACCTGGCGATGGAGGCCATTGGTGTCAGCTTCGATGCGCTTGGCGCATCTGATTGCGGTCTGATGTTCAAGAGCGGCTGACCAGGTCGGTGACGGCGACCGACTCGCACCGTCAACTAGCGAGCTTGCCTTCGGCGGATGAACCTGCGGGCGAGCAGCACTACGACCACGATCAGCGTCCCCGATACTGCGGTCCGCGAGATGTCCCACGAGTAGCTGTGGGTGACGACCTCACCGTCTGCAGACAGCTCGGTGCCGGCGAACCACACGGCGACTCAGTGGCCCGCGTCGAAGGTGATGGGGAAGTGGGCGGGGCCGAAGATGCCGACGCCGTCCGGCTTCCACTCGATCTCGCCCTCACGGCGCAGGTTGGGCATGCGCTTCGCCAGCAAGGGCAGGGCCTCTTGCAGTTCGGCACGAGCGAGGGCCTGGCCCAGGCAGTAGTGGATGCCCGACCCGAACGTCAGCTGCGGCTGGTCGCCGTGGCTGGCGGTGATGTCGAACGTGTGCGGGTCGGTGAACACGGCGGTGTCCTTGTTCGCCTCGGCCAGCGCGATACCCACGAAGGTGCCCGCGGGGAACAGCACGTCGCGGTACACGATGTCCTCGCTGGCGAAGCGCATGGTGCCGCGCACCGCACCGAAGAAGCGCATGGTCTCTTCCACCGCGCGCGGGGCCAGCTCGGGCTGCTCGGCCAGCAGCTTCCACTGATCGGGGTGCTCGGCGAACAGCGAGACCGCGCAGCCCAGCTGGTTGCGGGTGGTGTCGGTGCCACCGATGATCACCGCGTTGACCATCATCACCAACTCCTCGGTGCTCAGCCGGTCGCCCTCCTCCTCGGCGGCGATGAGGTCGGTGATCAGGTCGTCGGCCGGCTTGCTGCGCCGGTCGGCGATCAGCTGCATCGTGTAGTCGTCCAGCTCTTGCTGCGTCGCCAGGATCAGGTCCAACTTGCTGGCCATGTCCAGCGAGAACACCTCGAGGATGTCGTTCGCCAACCGGCTGAACAGTTGCCAGTCGCTCTTCGGCGCACCCAGCAGCTCGCAGATGATCGGGATGGGGTACGGGTCGGTGATGTCGACGGTGAAGTCGGCCCGGCCGGCGGCGGCCACCTTGTCCACCAACCCGTTCATCACCTCTTGCATGAACGGGCGCAGGCGGTCGGCCTGGCGCGGGGTGAACGCGGGCGCCACCAGGCGGCGCAGGCGCACGTGCGTGTCGCCCTCCGCGCTGAGGATGCTCTCGCGCTGGCGCGACAGGAAGCGCTCGTCGGTGACGCCCATGATCTCGGGGATGCGGCTGGCCGCGTTGTGCCAGCGCTTGTCGCGCAGGATGGCGGTGACGTCGTCGTAGTGCCACACGCTGTAGCCGACGAGGTTCTTCGCCAGCCAGCTGTCCTGCGGCAGATCGGTGCGCGCCCCGAAGCGGCGCGACTGGCTGCCGTCCTCCATCATCAGGACGGGCAGGTCGAGTTCGGACACGAGCGCAGGCATGCGCGCCACGCTATGCCGAGCGCAGAGCCTCCATCGGGTCGAGCGCCCCCACCTTCAGGAACTCGGCCACCGGCTCGTTGGTCACCTGACCGGCGTAGGTGTTCAACCCGAGGGCCAGCGCATGGTCGGCGGCGCAGGCCGCGGCCACACCCTTGGTGGCCAGCTCCAGCTGGTACGGCAAGGTGGCGTTGGTGAGCGCATAGGTGCTGGTGTGCGGCACCGCGCCCGGCATGTTGCCGACCGCGTAGTGCAGCACGCCGTGCAACTCGTACACCGGCTCCGCGTGCGTGGTCTCGTGGATGGTCTCGATGCAGCCACCCTGGTCGACGGCGACGTCGACGATGACAGCGCCCTTCTTCATCGAGCGCACCATGTCCTCGGTGACCACGACAGGGGCGCGCCCACCGGCGACGAGCACGGCACCGATGACGAGGTCGGCGTCGGCCAGGTTGCGCTCGAGCGCGCCACGGTTGGAGGCGAGGGTGACGATGCGACCCTTGTTGATCTGGTCCACCCAGCGCAAACGGTCGAGGTTCTTGTCGAACAGCACGACCTCGGCCTCCATGCCCGCGGCGATCCAGGCCGAGTTCCAGCCCACGTTGCCCGCACCCAGCACGACGACCTTCGCGGGCTGCACGCCGGGCGCGCCGCCCATCAGCACGCCGCGGCCACCGTTGTGGCGCTCGAGGTAGTGGGCGCCCATCTGCGGGGCCAGACGACCGGCGACCTCGCTCATCGGCGCGAGGAGGGGCAGCGCGCCACCGGACAGCTGCACGGTCTCGTAGGCGAGGGCAGTG
>CAZREK010000006.1:0-22026 GCA_964598965.1 uncultured Bifidobacterium sp.
GGTGGCCGTACTCGCCGGAGTTCACTGCGGCGACGGCGTTGGCCCGTGCGGCGTCCTTGGCATCGGGCGAGACCGCGTCTTCCAGGTCGAAGATGATCGCGTCGCACGGGATGGTCTTCGCCTTCTCCAGCGCGCGCTCGTTGGCGGCGGGCATGTAGAGGACGGAACGGCGCGGGCGGAGTGAAGCGTCAGAAGCCATAGCTCTCCTTCAGTTGCGGGTCGCGGGCGGCGAGCTCGCGGGCCAGGGCGACGACGACCTTGCACTGCTTGACGGAGGCGTCGTCCTCCATCTTGCCGTCGAGCATGATTGCGCCGGTGCCGTCGCCCATCGCGTCGATCACGCGCTGAGCCTGGCGCACGTCCTCGGGGCGCGGGCTGAACACGCGCTTGGCGATGTCGATCTGTACGGGGTGCAGGCTCCAGGCGCCCACGCAGCCCAGCAGGTAGGCGTTGCGGAACTGGTCCTCGCAGGCGACCGTGTCCTTGATGTCGCCGAACGGGCCGTAGAACGGCAGCAGACCGTAGGTGACGCACGCATCGACCATGCGGGCCAGCGTGTAGTGCCACAGGTCCTGCTGGTAGATCGTGCGCGGCGCGTCGTACTGGGGGCCGTCGGCGCCCGCGGGCGGGTCGGCGCGCACCAGGTAGTCGGGGTGGCCGCCGCCCACGCGGGTGGTCTTCATGCGGCGGTTGGCGGCCAGATCGGCCGGGCCCAGCGACAGGCCCTGCATGCGTGGCGAGGCGGCGCAGATGGCCTCGATGTTGGCCACACCGCGGGCGGTCTCCAGAATCGCGTGCACCAGCAGCGGCTTCTTGAGGCCGGCCTTGGCTTCCAGCTGGGCGAGCAGGCGGTCGACGTAATGGATGTCCTCGGGGCCTTCCACCTTCGGCACCATGATCACGTCCAGCTTGTCGCCGATCTCGGGCACCAGCGTGCACAGGTCGTCGAGCGCCCACGGCGAGTCCAGGCTGTTGATGCGCGTCCAGAACTGCGTGCCGCCGAAGTCGACGGTCTTGCCCACCTTCACCAGGCCGGCGCGAGCGGCTTCCTTGTCGGCCATCGGGATCGCGTCCTCGAGGTTGCCGAGGAGGATGTCGACCGTGGGGATGATCTCGGGCAGCTTCGCGACCAGCTTCTCGTTCTGCGGCGGGAAGAAGTGGATGTTGCGGCTGGGCCGGAACGGGATCTCGCGCACGGGCTCGGGAGCACCGGCGGCGAGCGGCTTGAAGAAGTCGCGAGGGCTGCGCATGAGGCAAGGTTAGGTTTTCGGGGTGCTCGCCAAGAACTTCGATGCGATTCTGTTCGACGTGGGTGGGGTCTTCCTCGTCCCCGATCCCAACGTGCTAGGCCCATTGATGCGCTATCACGGGGGCGACGACTCGGTCGAAGGTCACGTGCGCGCCCACTACGCAGCGATGAAGGCCAAGAGCGCCGCGGGCAGCTCGGAGAAGGATTGGGGCGATTACGACGTCGCCTACGTGCAGTCATTGGGCGTCGCCGACCACGAGGTCGCGCTCGCCGCCAAGGTGCTCGGCCTCACCCGCAACGCCTACACATGGCGCTTCACGCTGGATGTCAACGTGGCTGCGCTGGCTGAGTTGGTCGCCGCTGACATACCGGTCGGTGTGGTCAGCAATGCCAGCGGCCAGATCGAGCTGCTGCTCGACCGCGGCCGCGTGTGCCAGACGGGGGAGGGTCCGCACACACCGGTGCGCGTGATCATCGACTCGTTCGTGGTCGGCGTGGCCAAGCCCGATCCGCGCATCTTCGACTTCGCGCTGGAACACTTCCCCGACATCGACCGGTCGCGGGTGGCGTACGTGGGCGACTCGGTCACCATGGACATCGGCGGGGCTCGCGCCGCTGGCCTGCACCCGATCCTGGTCGACCCGTACGACGACCACGCTGGTGCCGACTTCGACCGCATCCGCTCGCTGCGCGACCTGTTGACATGAGCGACCCCGGAGCCCATGTCAGCGACCGCTGGGCGCAGTGGCGACGCGACATCCCGCTCGACGCGTACCACCTGCGCTTCGCGCAGATGGAGGCCGAGGGCCGGTCCAGCCACGGCGAGGCTGACTTCATCGACGGCTTCCGCCCGGCCAGCATCCTCGACGCTGGCTGCGGCATGGGTCGCGTGGCGATCGAGCTGCACCAGCGCGGCTACGACGTGGAGGGCGTCGATCTCGACGGCGACCTGTTGGCCTACGCCCGGCGCGATGCGCCGCACGTGCCGTGGCACCACGCCGACCTGGCCTCGGTGGCGCTCGGCCGCAGCTTCGCGCTGGTGGCCATGCCGGGCAACGTGATGCTGTTCTGCCGCACGGAGGACCGCTGCCCGATCGTGGCCGCGCTTGCCTCGCACCTGGAGCCGGGTGGCGTGCTGGTGGCCGGGTTCTCGCTGGAGCGGCGCCAAGGTGCGCTGACGCTGGCCGAGTACGACGCCTGCTGCGCCGCGGCAGGGTTGTCACTGGTGGAGCGCTTCGCCACCTGGGACCGGGATCCGTACGCGGGTGGCGACTACGCCGTGAGCGTCCACCGCCTGGGCTGACCACCCCGCCTCGCTCCGAACTTGACGCGCTCCGTTCCCGCTGACCTGGGCTGACGCGGGAAAAGCGCGTCAAGTTGGAGCGGGATGGGCCGGTAAGAGGTGGGTTGCAGAGTGCATACCAGTTGGGTAGGTTCGCTGCATGTCGACACAACTGGCGATCCGCCTGACCGAGGAAACCTTGGATGGTCTGGACTGGGTGGTGGTGCGCTGCCAGTACTCCAGCCGTACCGAGGCGATGCGCGCCGCGATCGATGCGCTCATCGCCGCCGAGCGGCGCAAGCAGATCGACGAGCAGTACGTCGAGGCGTACACCCGCATGCCCCAGACCGATGACGAGCTGGCCGACCTCAAATGGCAGTCGCACGCCGATCTCGACGACGAGGACTGGGAGGAATGGCTGTGATCCAGCAGGGTGACATCTGGTGGGGCGCCCCCGCCGACGAGAAGCCGCGGCCGTACCTCGTGATCACGCGTCAGCGGGCGATCGACGCGATGCGGGCAGTCTCCGTCGCTCCGGTGACACGCCGCGTGCGTGGGTTGGTGAGCGAAGTGGTGCTCGGCCCCGCCGATGGTGTGAAAGTCGAGTGCGTGGCCAACTTCGACAACATCCGATCGCTCGACAAGTCGCTGCTCACCCGCCGTGCCGGCTCGTTGGCCCCCGGTCGCTGGCACGAGGTGTGCGCCGCCGTCCGCGCCGCCATCGACTGCTAGCCGGCCAGGAGGTTGACAGTCGGGCCATACTCTGGGCAGTGAAGACCCCGAACACAAGCATCAAGGGTGTCGTCGAACCCGGCGAGCAGGTGTCAGTTGCGTTCAGCGCGACGCACCCGTTGCCTCGATCGCCGATGACGATCGCCTCATGGGTCGTCTTTGTCGCCATCAGGCTCGTCGCGCTGCCGCGCGACATCGGCTGGGTTTCGGCGGGCATGGTCGGCTTGGTTGCGGCACTTGGTGTGGTGGTGGTCGTCTCCGAACAGGTCTGCAGGGTGTATGCCGTGGGCCTCGTCGCAGGGGACGTCGTGGTGGTGCGAGTCGGTCGACTGCCTTGGCAATGGAAGCGGGATCGCCTGGTCGGAAGGTGGTCGCACGAGGTCGCTTCGCCGGAGCTCAGGGGAGCGAAGTACTGCCGCATCCGCATCGCCGGCTCCAGCTACTGGCTGGAAGGGGACAACGTCATCCGTGCCCGGTTGGCGGTGAACAACATGAACGTCCAGCACGCCGACGACACCACCAGCAGCGTCACATCAAACGGCAGCTGATCACCTTGAGGCAGCGTCAATCAGGTGACACTTGCCTGGCGCGAGGGCGCAGGAGAACTGTTCCACCACGTGGGCCGGCGTGATGGGTCGCGCTCCGGCGGCCGCCATGCCGCGACGCGAACGCAATCCCAAGGATGAACGTGATCGCGCTGGCACTACACCAGCCGGCGGCTGATCACCTTGAGGCAGAGGGTTTCGTCGGCGCCTTCGAAGATGCTGAGCACGCGGGCGTCGACGAACAGGCGGCTGACGGTGAACTCTTCCGCGTAGCCCATGCCGCCGTGGATCTGCATCGCTTCGCGGGTGACCCACTCTGCGGCCTTGCAGACGTAGGCCTTCACCATCGCGGCCTCCATCGCGCCCTGGCCCTCGGCCATCATGCGGGCGACGGTGAACGCGAACTGGCGGCCGGCCTGGATGAGCACGGCCATGCGGCCGAGCTTGGCCTTGGTGAGCTGGTAATCCACGATCGGGCTGCCGAACACCACACGGTTCTGCGCGTAGTCGAGCGCGGCCTCGTAGGCGGCCTGCATCACACCCACCGCGCGGGCGGCGGTCTGCAGGCGGCCGTTCTCGAAGCCGGCCATCTGGAAGATGAAGCCCTTGCCGATGCCCTCGTCCTCACCGATGAGGTTCTCCGCCGGCACCCACCAGTCCTCGAGCGCGACCTCGTAGGAGTGCATGCCGCGGTAGCCGATGGTGTCGATCGCGCGACCCTCCATCTTCCCGACGCGGCCGGCCGCCCCGCCTTCCTGGGTGAACTGGAAACCGTGGCCGTTGCCGCGAGGCTTGGGCACGATGAACAGGCTGAGGCCGCGGTGGGCCTTGCTGCGGTCCGGGTCGGTGCGGGCCAGCAGGGCCAATACGTCGGCGCGGCCGCCGAACGTGCACCACGTCTTCACGCCGTTGATCACATAGCCGGGGCGACCGTCCTCGCCCTCTGCGGGGGTGGCGGTGACCTTGATACCGGCCACGTCGCTGCCGAAGTCCGGCTCGGTGACGGCGACGGCGGGCATGACCTCCACCGAGGCCAGCTTGGGCAGCCACTCCTGCTTCTGGTTCTCGGTGCCGCCCTTCACCAACGCGCGGGTGAGGATCTCGGGGCGGGTGATCAGCGAGCCGCCGATGCCCAGCGACACTCGGCTGAGTTCCTCGGTGGCCACGACCATGCCGATGTACTCGTTGCTGCCACCCTCGCTGAAACCGCCGTACTCGGCAGGCACACTGAGGCCGAAGGCGCCCATCTCGGCCAGACCCTGCACGATTTCCTCGGGCACGTCGTCGTTGGTGCGGTGCACGTGCTCGGCGTGGGGCTTGATGACCTTCTCGGCGAAGCTGCGGAACGTGTCGCCCACCATCTCCATCTCGCCGTCGAGGTGGCGCGGACCCTGGGTCTCTGCCAGCGAGGCCAGGAACTCGGGGTCTCGGAAGCTGGACATGAACGGCAGCGCACCGTTGAGCGCGCCGGGCTGCGAACCCCAGTCGGCCTCGCGGCCGGCCAGCCGCGACATCACGTCGTGGGCCATGTCGGCGGTGAAGGCGCAGGTGATGCGCGCCTCGACGTCGCCCTTCGCGCCGTACTCCAGCAGCGCACGAGCGGTCTCCACCTGGGCGGCGGCATGGGCCAGGTCGTAGGCCAGCACCTGCTGCACATCGGGGCCACCGTTGGCGGCCAGAGTCTTCACGCCGGTGGCGACCACACCCGAAGCGAGGTCGATGACGGCGGACGCGGCGGCAAGATCGGGCGTGGGAAGTGCGCTCATGAGTCCGACGTTACCGAACGGTAAGTGAATTCGCGGAAACGGCAGGCGACCCCCGCGCACCCATGTGCCAGGCTGTCCCCATGACCCGACTGTGCCTCTATTGCGGCTCGAACGCCGGCTCCTCGCCAGCGTTCAGCGCGACGGCGGCCAAGCTGGGGACGGCGCTGGCAGACCGTGGCATCGGCCTGGTCTACGGCGGCGGCAGCGTGGGCCTCATGGGCATCGCCTCCGATGCGGCAATGGCCGCAGGTGGCGAGGTCATCGGCGTCATCACCGAGCAGTTGCTCAGCGCGGAGGTCGCCAACCGCGGCCTCACGCGTCTGGAGGTCGTGCCGTCCATGCACGAGCGCAAGGCGCGCATGGAGGCGCTGTCCGACGGGTTCGTGGTGCTGCCTGGTGGTTTCGGCACGGTCGACGAGTTCGCCGAGATTCTCACCTGGAACCAGCTGGGCATCGTCAGCAAGCCGGTGGTGCTGCTCGACGTGGAGGGCTTCTGGTCGCCACTGTTCGAGTGGATGGAGCACGCCGTGGCTGCCGGCTTCGTGCGCTCGGCCCATCGCATGCTGGCCCAGCGGGCACGCACGGTCGACGAAGCCATCGTCCTCGCCACCAGCCCAGCACCTTCCACCCCGCACAAGTGGCTGGACCGCGATCACACGCCCATGCGCGGCGTGCCCATCGTTCCCTAAGGGCGGGCCGCCTCCTGCGCCTCGCGGACGCACCAATCGATGACGGCGGCAGCGTCGCGCATCATGTCCAGCGTCACGCCGCCGCGTTCGCCGGCGGCGCGCATGTTCAACGCACTGCGCACCACGCCGCGAAGCTCTGTCGGTAGCACCGTCAGCCCGTACTCGCCGGCCGCGCGCTTGCTGACGACGTCGCCGGTGAACGCCGTGCAGTGCAGGCGCAACGCGCCCAGCGCACACCACACCAGCATGGGCGCCTCGAACGCAGGCGGCTGCGGACGGTCGCAGGCGGCTGCCACCTGGGAGGCGACGTCCTTCCAGTAGCTCGTCAGGTTGTCCACCACGAACCGCACTCGTGCTTCGGTGTCGGTGGGGATGCTCAGCGTTGCCGGCTCGGGCCCGCGCACGCGCATGCCGTGGTTGGCCAGGGTGTACCAAGTGACCGGGTTGATCTCGAAGCACTCGCCGTCGTGGTGCGGCTCGCCGTCCAGCGTCCACGGGCGCAGGAGGCCGGTCGCTGGCTCGGCCAGCAGGTCGCCCCAAGCGAGGTAGGGCCCGTCGATGCGTGGCAACCCCTCGACCGTGGCCAGCCGGGCATGAATCTGGGCGATGCGGGTGAAGTCGTCCTCCGTGGCCGGCTCGGCGGTCACGACCACCACGTCGAGGTCGGAGGTGCCCTCGATCCAGTCGCCCAGCGCGTACGAACCGACGACGTACAAGCCCTCCACCAGGCCGGGCGCAACCTCGTCGGCCGTGTCGAGGTACAGGCGTGCGGCAGCGCTGGCGTTCACAGCGGCGACACTAACGGGTGCTGCTGCTCACTCGCCGTCGGGCACGAAGCGGTAGCCGATGCCGGGCTCGGTGACGAAGTAGCGCGGCCTGCCGGGCTCGGGCTCCAGCTTCTTGCGGATCGCCGCCAGGTGCACGCGCAGGTAGTTCGTCTCGTGCTCGTACTGCGGCCCCCACACTTGTTGCAGCAACTGGCGCTGTGTCACCAGCCGGCCCGGATGGCGGGCCAACGCCTCCACGATCGCCCACTCTGTGGGGGTCAGGTGTGGTCGCTCGCCGCCGACCGTGACGACCTGCTTCTCGGCGAGGTCGAGCGTGAACGCCATGGTCTCCACCAGCGGCTGTTCGGGCGCGGGGTGATGCCGCCGTAGTGCGGCTCGCAGGCGGGCGAGCAGCTCGTTGATGCCGAACGGCTTGGTGACGTAGTCGTCGGCGCCCGCATCGAGTGCCCGCACCTTGTCGGCCTCGCCGTCGCGCACGGACAGGATGATGATCGGCACCGACGTCCAGCCACGCAAGCCCTCCACGACGGCGATGCCATCGATGCCCGGCAGGCCGATGTCCAGCAGCACCAGATCGGGGTGATGCGCCGCCGCGTGAGCGAGCGCCTGCTCGCCGGTCTCCGCCAGATCGACGTCGTACCCGCGGGCGCTGAGGTTGACGCTGAGCGCACGGCGGATCTGGGCTTCGTCGTCGACCACCAGGATGCGTGTCACGGACTCACCACCTCGTCCGCGGGGAGGGAGATGGTGAACGTGCATCCCCCGCCCGGCGTGTCATCGAGTTCCAGTGTGCCACCCAACAGGTTCACGAAGCCGCGGGCGATGGCCAAGCCCAGCCCCGCACCGGTGTCGGAGCTGCGGTCACCTAGCCGCTGGAAGGGCTCGAACACATGCGCGCGCTCCGCGACGGAGATGCCAGGCCCGCGGTCGACCACGCGCAACACCACTCCGCGACCGACTCGCGCGGCCTCGACGCGCACGCGCAGTGCCGCGGGCGACCAGCTGAGCGCGTTCGACACCAGGTTGGCGACCGACCGTTCCAGCAGCGCGCCGTCGGTCATGACCATCGGCAGGTCCTCGCTGACGTCGATGTCCACACGCTCGCGCGGCGCGTCCAATGCCGACAGTGCTGCCGCCACGACCTCTTCCAGCGCCGTGGGAGCCAAGCTCGCCTTCAACGCGCCGGCCTGCAGGCGGCTCATGTCCAACAGGTTGCCGATCAGACGATCCAGTCGGTCGGTGCTGGCGTCGATCGCCTCCAACAACTCCGCTCGATCGGCGGTGCTGAAACCGACATCACCGGCCATCAGCCCCGTCACGGAAGCCTTGATCGACGCCAGGGGAGTGCGCAGATCATGGGACACCGCCTGCAGCAGCGCTGTGCGCAGTTGGTTGGCCTCGGCCAGCGTCTCCACCGTCGCCGCTTCCTTGCGCAGTTCGCGTGCTTCCAGCCCCAGCGCCATCTGGTCGGCGAACGCGCGCAGCACGCCGAGGTCGTCACCGCTGATCGGGCCGCCGTACAACACCAGTTGTGTGTCGCCGGCGGTGTGGAGTGCCAGAGCGGTGCCTGCTTCCGGCGTCGCGGGGGGATGGTCGCCCACCGATGCCAGGACCGTCCAGTGATCGGCGTCGCGATGCAGAACAGCCGCCGAGTCCAGCGCGAACAGGGCGCGGACCTGATCCAGCAGGTCGGGCATGGGGTCCGGTGCAGCGATGATCGAGCCGGTGGAACGCGCGAGAGCTGTGGCATCGGCTCGCGCGCGCAAGGCGTCGCGGCTCTCGCGTGCAAGGCGGTCGACGAGCACGCTGACTCCGACGGCCACAGCGACGAACACCGCGAGGGCGATGATGTTGTCGGTGCTGGCGATCGTCCAGGTGTGCACCGGTGGGGTGAGGTACCAGTTGGTCAGCAGCGACGCCTCGACGGAAGCGACCAGGCCAGGGCGGATTCCGCCGATTGCGGAGATGCCCATCACCACGGCAAGGTTCACCAACAGAGCGCTGCTGAGGTTGAGGTGCTGGTCGAGGTGCACGAGCGCGAAGGTCAGCAGCGGAAGGACGATGAAGCACGCTGTCCAGCCGATCAGCTCTCGGCGCCGCGGCACCTGACTCAGCCGCCGCCGATGTCGTGTCATCGAGGTCGGCGTGGCCGTGCGATCCAGCGCCATCACGTGCACGTCGACACCTGGCAGCCGTCGCTGCACTCGGGACGGCAATGACCCGTGGACAACTTCGGACCACCGCGAACGACGAGTCGCACCCATCACGATCTGGGTGGCCTGCTCGGTGGCGGCGAACGCGGCCAGCGCAGCCGCGACATCGTCGCCCACGACCTCGCGGTAGGTGCCGCCCAGTTCCACGACGAGCGCGCGGTGACGCTCTAGACCCGCTCCGGTGTTGGACGACAACCCGTCCGCGCTGGCCACATGGACCGCGAGAAGGTCGCCGCGCAACCGGCCGGCCAAGCGGGCAGCACGGCGGATGAGATGACTGCCACCTTCGGCGCCGGTGAGCGCCACCACGACGCGCTCGCGGGTCTCCCAGGTGTCGGTGATGTTGTGGTCGCTGAGGTAACCCTGCAGCGCTTCTTCCACGCGGTCCGCCAACCACAACAACGCCAGCTCGCGCAGCGCCCCCAGGTTGCCGGGGCGGAAGTAGTTGGCCAAGGCGGCGTCGACCTTGTCGGCCGGGTAGATGTTGCCGTGGGCCATGCGACGCCGCAGCGCCTCGGGGCTCATGTCGACCAACTCGATCTGGTCGGCGCTGCGCACGAACGCGTCGGGCACCGTCTCGCGTTGCGTGACGCCGGTGATCCGTTGGACCACGTCGTTGAGCGACTCGAGGTGCTGGATGTTGACGGTGGAGATGACGTCGATACCGGCATCGAGCAGCTCGGCGATGTCCTGCCAGCGTTTCTCGTGGCGCATGCCAGGGGTGTTCGTGTGTGCCAGCTCGTCGACCAGTGCAACGGCGGGCCGGCGAGCGAGCACTGCGTCGAGGTCCATCTCCTGGAACGAAGTGCCCCGATACAGCACGGTGGCGCGGGGCACGATCTCCAGGTCGCGGATCTGCTCGCGGGTGACGGCACGCTCGTGGGTCTCGACGTAGCCGATGACCACATCACTGCCCCGGGCAGCGCGGCGGTAACCCTCGTTGAGCATCGCGAACGTCTTACCCACGCCGGGGGCTGCCCCGAGGTAGATGCGCAATGTGCCGCGAGCCATCGTGTTCAGTCTGCCGCAGTTAGTGGTGATCCGCTGGCGCCTCACCGGCCGGGGCGGCGGCGATGATCTGGTACTCCGGGTTGAGGATCGCGGTGTGGCCGTGGTGGCGGCCGGCAACGCCGGTGACGCTCATCACAGTGCCGGCGCGCACGCCACCCAACGACTCGCGACCGAAGAAGACCACCGTGACGCTGCCCGTCTCGTCCGCCAGGCTGCATTCCAAGCTCGGTGTGCCGCTCCAGGGCTGGACGCGGACCGAGCGCACGCGGCCGGCGACCGTGACTCGTCGACGGTCGACGAGTTCGGCGACTCGTGCCCGATCCGCGGGTAGTGCCGACGTGTCCAGATGCTGCGAGGCCAGCCCGACGGCGACGGCGCCGTTGTGAGCCACGGTGGTGGCCGGCCGCGCCGCGGCCGGATCGGGGGTGTCCGCCGCCGGACGACCTCCAATGAGGTACGGCACGAAGGTGACGTTGCAGTTGGGCACGTCGGCCAAGGCCGTGGCGATCGACGACGACGAATGGTCGTGCAACAGGCGGTGCCAGCGCTTGGTGAACTCGCGGCGCGGAATGAGGATGCTGAGTTGAGTCCGGCCGTCGCCGATCAGCTCCGCTGCCATCTCCAACGCGGCTCGCGGGACCCGGCGGTCCGGGCACTCGATGATGTCCAGCGGGAATCGAGTCAAACCCAACTCGCGCCAGGCCTCCGTCAGCAGGTCGGTCTTCCACGCATCGAGGTCGAAGTGCACGGCGCGTTGGTCGTCGCCACCCAGCGTGCGCGCGTACTGGATCGCGCGGATGGCGGCCGCATCGAGTTCGTCGACCATCACGACAACGGTGTGCTTGCGCATGACCGGGGCGGTGGTCGCCGCGACCGCATCGTGCTGCAGCTCCTCGCGCTCGTTCTCGTACGCCCTATTCAGCCGCATCAGGCCGATCACCATGATCGGCACGAGCAGCACGATCACCCACGCGCCCTCGGTGAACTTCATCCACCCCACGACGACCAGCACCACCGCGGACAGCAGCGCGCCGGTGCCATTGATGGCAGCGCCGGTCTTCCAGCCGTCCTCCTTCTCGCGGAAGTGGTGCTTGGTCATCCCGGCTTGCGACAGGGTGAAGCTGGTGAACACACCGATCGCGTACAAGGGGATGAGGCGGGTGACGACTCCGCCGGTGGCGATCAGCGTCGTGATGGCTGCGCCGGCCAGGAACAAGATGCCGTTGGAGAACACCAGCCGATGGCCGCGCACAATGAACTGGCGAGGCATGAAGTTGTCGCTGGCGTGGAAGCTGGCGAGGCGTGGGAAGTCGGCGAAGCTGGTGTTCGCCGCGAGGACGAGGATGAGCATCGTTCCCGCCTGCAAGGCGAAGAACATCACGTGCCCGACGCTCGAACTGCCGAACACCAGCTTGCCGACCTGCGAGATCACCGTGGGCGTGCCGTGTTCGTACGGCACGGCGTGCACCTTGGCGGTGAGGAACGACAGACCGAGGAACATCACCCCGAGCAGAGTGCCCATCACGACCAGCGTCTCGCGCGCGTTCTTCCATGCCGGCGGCCGGAAGGCGGGCACGCCGTTGCTGATGGCTTCCACCCCCGTGACGGCCGCGCCACCTGATGCGAAGGCCCGCAGCACGATCAACAACCCGGCACCCTGGAACATCCAGCCTGGGTGCTGCAGCCCGGCGTGCTGTTGCACCATCCCCTCCAAGTTCGTCGACTGCACGGGCAGCGAGCCGAACATCACCCGCGCGAGCCCGACGCCGAGGAGGACCACCATCGTCCCGATGAAGAAGTACGTCGGGGCGGCGAACAACTTGCCCGACTCCTTGGTGCCGCGCAGGTTGCCGTACGCGATGAGGCACACGAAGAGCACCGCGAGCCACAACGTCCAGTGCGCGAGCGCGGGGAACGCCGACGCCAAGGCTGCGCTGCCTGCCGCGACGCTGACGGCGACGGTGAGGACGTAGTCGGTCAGCAACGCCACACCCGCAACCTGAGCCGGCAACAGGCCGAAGTTGTCGCGGGTGACGATGTACGCCCCACCGGCTGACGGGTATGCCTTGATCGTCTGCCGGTACGAAAGGATGAGGAAGCCGAGCACCACCAGCAGCGCGATCGTGATGGGGGTCACCAGCGTGAAGGCGGCCACCCCCACCACCGGCACCAGCACGTGCAGGATTTCCTCGGTGGCGTACGCGCAGGACGACAGGTTGTCGCTGGCGAACACTGCGAGCGCCGTCGGCTTACCGAGCGTCTCGTGAGCCAGGCGTTCGCTGTGGAGTGGCTTGCCGAGGAAGAACCGCTTCAGCTTGTACGAGGTGGGTTCCTCGAGGGTGGGGGAGGATGCTGGCCGCCGGTCATGTGTGAGCACGACTTCAGTCAACGCGAGCCCGGTGGCAGCGTCTGCCGAGCCCGCGCTAAGAACTGAACGGCGCGCGCTAAGAACGCATCAAGACGTCGCCGTTGCGTCGCCGAGCCGGTCGAGTGCCAGGTTCAGGCGCAGCACGTTGACGCCGGGGTCGCCCAGGACCAGCAGCTGTCGGTCGTCGGTGGCCGCGTCGATCGCGTGCAGCACCGTTCCCAGGTCGAGGCCGCGTGTCGCGGCCACTCGCGGTGCCTGCAACCGCGCGTTGGCCACGCTGATGTGCGGGTCGAGACCACTGGCCGAAGCCGTGACGGCATCGACCGGCACCGGGTAGTTGTCGGCGAGGTCGTTCTCGGCCCGGTAGGCAGCCGCTCGCTGTGCAACGGCATCAAGCAGTGCAGGGTTGTTCGGCCCCAGGTTGGAGCCCGACGACGCGGCGCCGTCGTAGCCCACACCGGCCGCCGACGGCCGCGGGTGGAAGTACTGAGGTGACACGAACTGTTGCCCGATCAGCTCCGACCCGACGACAGTGCCGTCGACCGTCAGCAGCGAACCCTCTGCCTTGTCGTGGAACGCCACCTGGGCAGCGAGCGTGACAGCCAGCGGGTACACCACGCCGCAGATGACGGTGAACACGATCATGGCCAACAACGCTGGCCGCAGTTGACGCAGGAACGCCTTCATCACTTGACTCCCATCAGGGTCACCAGCAGGTCGATCAACTTGATCCCGACGAACGGGGCGACGATCCCGCCCAATCCGTAGATCGTCAGGTTGCGGCGCAGGACCGCGCTCGCCGTCTCGGCACGGAACTTCACGCCGCGCAACGCCAGCGGGATCAACACGACGATGATCAACGCGTTGAAGATGACCGCGGACAGGATCGCCGAACGTGCCGACGCGAGGTGCATGACGTTGAGACGATCGAGCGCCGGCAGCACCGCCGAGAACATCGCCGGGATGATCGCGAAGTACTTGGCGACGTCGTTGGCGATGGAGAACGTGGTGAGCGCGCCGCGGGTGATCAACAACTGCTTGCCGATCTCCACGATCTCGATGAGCTTGGTGGGGTTGGAGTCGAGGTCCACCATGTTCCCGGCCTCCTTGGCGGCCTGGGTGCCGGTGTTCATCGCCACACCCACGTCGGCCTGCGCGAGCGCAGGTGCGTCGTTCGTGCCGTCGCCGGTCATCGCGACGAGGTTGCCGCCCTCCTGCTCCCGGCGGATGAGGGCCATCTTGTCCTCGGGCGTGGCCTCGGCCAGGTAGTCGTCCACCCCTGCTTCAGCGGCAATCGCCGCGGCCGTCAGCGGGTTGTCGCCGGTGATCATCACCGTGCGGATGCCCATCGCGCGCAACTGCTCGAAGCGCTCGGTCATGCCCGGCTTCACGGTGTCCTTCAAGCGGATCACACCGAGCACACGCAGCCCGTCGATGACCACCAGTGGCGTGGCACCGTCCTTGGACACCGCCTCCACGATCGGGCCCAGTTCCAGCGGCACGGTGCCGCCGTTCTCCACCACGAACCGGCGCACGGAGTCGCCTGCACCCTTGCGCAACGACCGTTCCGGCCGTCCGTCGCGGGCCGGGTAGTCCATTCCGCTCATGCGGGTCTGAGCGGTGAACGGCACCATCGTCGCGTCCGGCTCGTCGGGCACTTGCAGGTCGTAGCGCTCGCACGCCAGCGTCACGATCGAGCGACCCTCCGGGGTCTCGTCGGCCAAGCTCGCTGCCAGCGCGGCCTGCGCGACCTCCAGTTCGGTGACGTCGTGCACGGGGATGAACTCGGCTGCCTGACGCGAGCCGTAGGTGATCGTGCCGGTCTTGTCCAGCAGCAAGGTGCTGACGTCACCCGCGGCTTCGACCGCGCGCCCGCTCATCGCCAGCACGTTGTGCTGCACCAGGCGGTCCATGCCGGCGATGCCGATCGCCGACAGCAGGCCGCCGATGGTGGTGGGGATCAGGCACACCAGCAGCGCGATCAACACCACCAACTGCTGTTCTGCGCCGGAGAAGATTGCGAACGGCTGCAAGGTGACCGTGGCCAGCAGGAAGATGATCGTCAACCCGGCAAGCAGGATCGACAAGGCGATCTCGTTGGGGGTCTTCTGCCGGTCCGCGCCTTCCACCAGGTTGATCATCCGGTCGAGGAAGCTCTCGCCCGGGCGGGCGGTGATGCGCACCACGATCCGGTCGCTGAGCACCTTCGTGCCGCCCGTGACAGCGCTGCGATCGCCACCGGACTCGCGCACCACCGGCGCGCTCTCACCGGTGATCGCGCTCTCGTCGACGGTGGCGATGCCCTCCACCACGTCGCCGTCGCCGGGGATGATCTCGCCCGCTTCGACGACGCACAGGTCGCCGAGGTCCAGCTTCGCGGACGGCTTCTGCTCCAACGACCCGTCCGCCAGCCGCACGGTGGCCATCGTGTCCTGACGGGTGGCGCGCAGCGAGGCCGCCTGCGCCTTGCCGCGCCCTTCCGCCATCGCCTCTGCGAAGTTGGCGAACAGGACCGTGAACCACAGCCACGCCGACACCAGTCCGGCGAACCAGTTCTGTGTGGAGTTCGACGAGCCGAAGTCGCGCAACCAGATGAACGTGGTGAGCACCGATCCGATCTCGACGACGAACATCACCGGGTTGCGAGCCATGGTGCGCGGGTCCAGCTTGCGCAGGCTGTCGAGCAACGCGGCTTTGACGATCGACGGATCGAACAGCGAGCGCTGTCCTTCCGTGCGCATCCGCACCTTCGGCGGGCGCTCGGTGAGCTGAGGGGTTGGGGTTTCGACTGCGGTGTTCATCGCGCGAGGTGCTCCACGATCGGGCCCAGAGCGAGGGCGGGGAAGAAGGTGAGGGCGGTCATGATGAACACGACGCCGGTGACCAGGCCGGCGAACAGCGTGGTGTCGGTGGGGAAGGTGCCCGCGGTGGCTGGGACACGCTGCTTGCGGACCAGTGAGCCGCCGATCGCCAGTGCCGGAATGATCAGGAAGAAGCGCCCGATCAACATCGCGATGCCCTGAGTGATGGTGTACCAGTCGGTGCCGGTGTTCATGTACGCGAACGCCGACCCGTTGTTGTTCGCCGCCGACGCGTAGTTGTAGAGCACTTCGCTCAACCCGTGCGCGTCCTGCGTCTGCATGCTGCCCTTCGCCGTGCCGATCAGCACGGTCGCCGCGGCAAAGCCGAGGAGCGCCAGCGGCATCGCCATGATGTACAGCACCACCAGCTTCATCTCTGCCGCTTGGATCTTCTTGCCCAGGTACTCCGGGGTGCGGCCGACCATCAAGCCGGCAATGAACACAGCGAGCAGTGCGTACATCAGCAGGCCCATCAGGCCGACGCCCACGCCACCGGGCGAGATTTCGCCCAACATCATGTGCAGCATCGGCATCAACCCGCCCGCGGCCGTGAAGCTGTCGTGCATGCAGTTCACCGAACCGTTGGAGGTGCCGGTCGTGCTGCCTGCCCAGAGGCCGCAACTCGATGCACCGAAGCGCACCTCTTTGCCTTCCATGTTGCCGCCCACCTGAGTGCTGGACGACGCTTGGGTGACGCCCAGGGAGTCCAGGCCGCTGTTGCCGCTCTGCTCGGCGAAGACGGCGAACACGCTGAACAGCAACCAGATGCCGGCCATCACGCCGAGCAGCACCTTCGCCTGCTTCTTCGACCCGATCATCCGTCCGTAGGCGAGCACCAGCGCAAATGGCACGGCGAGGATCGCCCACAATGAGATGAAGTTGCTGATGCCGTTGGGGTTCTCGAACGGGTGCGCCGAGTTGGCGTTGAAGAAGCCACCGCCGTTGGTGCCGAGCTGCTTGATCGCCTCTTGCGAGGCAACTGGTCCGCCAGGAATCGCCTGCTCGACCTGCTGCGTCGCTGCTGCGTCGAGGGGCTTCGCAGATGTCGAGCCGTGCAGGTTCTGGATCACGCCCTGCGACACGAGGCCGAGCGCAAGCACGAACGAGAGGGGCAGCAACACGCGGGTGAGCGTGCGCACGAGGTCGACCCAGAAGTTGCCCAACGTACGTGCGTTGCGGCGCACGATGCCGCGGATGAGCGCCACGAGCACACCGAACCCGGCCGCCGCGGACACGAAGTTCTGCACCGTGAGACCGACCATTTGGGTGAAGTGGCTCATCGACACCTCGCCCGAGTACCACTGCCAGTTGGTGTTGGTGACGAAGCTGACCGCCGTGTTGAACGCCCCTTGCGGTGCAACTGCCTCACGCCCGGTGGGGTTGAACGGCAGGTGACCCTGCAAGCGCTGCATCGCGTAGACCACCAGGAAACCGACGAAGCTGAACGCCAGCAGCGACGCTGCATAGACGTTCCACCGCTGCTCGCGACGGTGGTCGACGCGACAGACGCGGTAGATGAACCTGTCGATCGGACCGAAGAAGCGATCACCCGGCGCGCGCCCGTCGGCGGGTGTGTCGTAGACCGCGGCCAGGTAGCGGCCGAGCGGGGGAACCGTCATCGTCAGGACGACGAGCAGGAGCGCGAGTTGGAACCAGCCGGCGGAGCTCATCAGAACTTCTCCGGGACGATCAGTACGAACACCAGGTACGCGGTCAGGGCCACGGCGAGGATCAGGCCCACCACGTTGTCGGTCGCGCTGGCGATCATCGCCCTGTTCCTTCGGTGTTGATGTTCTCGTCGGGGTCCGGGCCGATGATCCGGTCGCACAGGTTGATGTACAGCGCGCACAGGACGAAGAAGCCTGTGGTGACGCCGAGCAGGATGAGGTCTCTCATGACGTACGTGTCTCCGTGGTCGGGTGAGGTCGGTGGAGTGCCAGCGCGAACTGATCAGCGATCGCGACCGCGGCGCGTCGCTGTTCACGTGTCGTGCCGTGCGCCGGGTCGCCGGTGAGGACGATGCGTCCGATGGGTCGTCCGTCGGCACAGAGCGGGAGGCTGACACCCGAAGCGGGCAAGGTGAATCCGTCCCGCACGAAGGTGCGCTGAGGGGTGTCCACGCGACCGTCGTGCTCCACCTGAGGCAGCGCCTGTTCACCGGCAGGGACCTCCAGGACTGCGTCGCGCAGCCCCAGCAGATCGATCAGCCCGTCGTGCGCGACGGGCCACACCTCGTCCGCGGCGCGACCCAGGTTGACCATCGAGGCGATCTGCTCCATGACGTGCATCGACCGCAGGTGAGAGCGGCGGGTGTCGCTCTGGCGGTTGCGCGCCACGCCGAGAGCACCGACGGCCAGACCGACGACGACGATCAACCCGATAGTGGCCATGTCCTTGGCATCGTTCACGCGCAGCGTGTTGTAGGGGCGGGTGTGGAAGAAGTTGAACGACAACGCTGCGCACAAGGCGGTGACCACGCCGGCCACCCGTCCACCGGCGGCTGCGGCGCCGATCACGAACAACACGAGGACGAGGGCCACGTTGGCGCCGCCCAGCTCATCTCGTGCGGGTACGAGCGCGGCGGCGGTGATCATCGCTGCCGGCGCGAACGCAATGCCCGCCCCGAATCGTTCTCCAGGTCCTGCTGCCATGGCTTCATCGGTAACAGCGATGACGGCCAGGGTCGATGCCATGTACGCCGTCTTGACGCGGCTCTGGCTCGTCTTGACGCCGCCCACACGCAGGGTGGTCGCCCGGTGTTAGCGTCGGCGCATGCTGTCGATCGAGCTGGACCGTGTTGCGCGCGCTGCCGATGCCTTGTTCGCCCCCGACGCACCTCACGGAATCTCGCTGGCCCTCGTCGTGATGCAGGGCGGCGACGTCGTGTTCGAGCGCTACGGCACCCAACCCGACACGGTCTTCGGCCGAGGCGGCCTGGTTGGGCAGGACACCACCCTGGTGTCGTGGAGCATGGCCAAGAGCATCACGCACGCCGCGGTCGGTGTGCTGGTGGGCGAGGGCCGGATGGTGCTCGACGCCCCGGCACCGGTGCCTGCCTGGCGGGGAACTGCGAAAGAAGCGATCACCCTGCAGCATTTGCTGAACATGCGCGACGGTCTGCAGTGGGTCGAGGATTACGTCGACGACTCCATCAGCCACTGCATCGAGATGCTGTTCGGTGGCGGCAGCGCCGACGTCGCCGCGTACGCGGCCGCACGTGAAGTGGCGCATTCGCCGGGGGTCGTGTGGAACTATTCCAGCGGCACCACCAACATCGTTGCGCGCATCGTGGGTGACGCCGTCGGTGGCGGCAAGGACGGCATGGAGGCCTTCCTCCGCGAGCGCATCTTCGAGCCCGTCGGCATGAGCACTGCCATCCCGCGCTTCGACGACTCGGGGACATTCATCGGCTCCAGCTACGTCTACGCGTCGGCACGCGACTTCGCCCGCTTCGGCGAGTTGTATCGCAACGACGGCGTCTCGGCCGACGGTCGCCGAGTGGTGCCGGCCGGGTGGCGCGAGCACGCGCGAGCTTTCACGGCAACCGATCCGGAGGGCGAGTTCGATTACGGCGCGCACTGGTGGCTGTGGCGCGACTACCCCGGTTCCTTCGCCGCCCACGGCTACGAGGGCCAGTACACCGTCGTGGTCCCGGACCGGGAACTGGTGGTCACTCACCTGGGCAAGGTCCCCGCTGACCTGCGCCATCTGGTGAACGAGCAGCTGCGCGCCATCATCGACTCCGCGAGCGTGAGCGCATGACCGACGACGCCGACGTCGGGTCGGCGAACCACACCGGCGAACTGCCGCGACTGTCGCCGGACGACACAGGTGGGCCGCCCCGGCCGAGGCGCATCCGCCCGGTGCACTTCACCTTGAAGCTGGGCGCGTTCATCGTCGTGCTGTACTTCGGCTTCGCGACGATCATCCCTGGCGTCCGTAAGTCGTGGGGCGAGTTGCGCAACGTCAGCCCGTGGCTGCTGCTCGGTGGTCTCGCGCTGGAGATCGCCGCGCTGTACGCCTACTCGCTGCTCACCAAGGCCGCCCTGGGCGACGCGGGGCACGATCTCTCCACGTTCCGCTTGTTCCGCATCCAGATGAGCACCAAAGCGCTCTCCAGCATCGTGCCCGGCGGCAGCGCAGCCGGCTCCGCGCTCGGTTACCGGCTGATGACGCTCAGCGGCGTACCTGGCCCCGATGCGGGGTTCGCGCTGGCAACCGCCGGCCTCGGTTCTGCCGTGGTGCTCAACCTGCTGTTCTGGGCAGGCCTGCTGATCTCCATCCCGATCCGCGGCGTGAACCCTGGCTATGCCTCCGCCGCCGTGGCGGGCATCGTCCTGATGGTGATCGCAGGTGCGCTGGTGGTGGGTCTGCTGGAGGGCCAGCACACCGCCGAACGGGTGATCCGCTGGGTGGCTCGTCGCATGCGGCTCAGTGAGGAACGAGCGTCAGCAGGCGTGCGCCAGATTGCAGGTCGGCTGGAAGACCTCGTCGCCGACAAGGGCCTGCTGTTCCGCGTGATCGGTTGGGCGGCGGCCAACTGGTTGCTGGACATCGCCGCACTGTGGGTGTTCCTGCGAGCCTTCGGCGAGTCCACCGACGTCGACGCGATCATCGTCGCCTTCGGCCTGGTCAATGTGCTGGCCGTGATCCCCATCACGCCCGGCGGCCTGGGCATCATCGACGGTGGCCTGCCGCTGGCCCTCACCGGTTTCGGTCTCACCAAGGCGGTCGCCGTGCTCGGCACCGCCACCTACCGTTTGGCGCAGTACTTCTTCCCGATCGTGCTCGGCGGCATGTTGTACGCCAGCCTGCGCGTGGGGCCGTGGAGCATCAAACGTCGCGAGAAGCTGAAGCGGCTCCGCGAACTCGCCGGTGAAGCTGCAGAGAGCAGCGAGAGCGTGCTGGACTTCACCGCTCGCTTCGCGCGTCGCCGCCGCACGGGCGATGCCAGCAGCACGAACGGCGTGGGCGACGGGGCGTGAACGACGCTGCCGTCTCGGCAGTGCTGGCGTGGGGGCTGCCTCGACTTCGTGACTTTCCATGGCGACGCACACGCGACCCGTGGGCGGTGCTGGTCAGCGAAGTGATGCTGCAGCAGACGCAGGCTTCGCGGGTGGTTCCCAAGTGGCACGCGTTCATCGAGCAGTTCCCCACTCCCGCGTCGTGTGCCATTGCACCGCTGGGTGACGTGCTGCGCTGCTGGCAGGGTCTCGGCTATCCGCGTCGGGCGCGCGCACTGCATTCGGCCGCCGCCGCAATCGTGGATCGTGGTGATTTCCCCTCGCACCTCGAGGGCCTTCTGTCGCTGCCCGGCGTGGGCCCCTACACGGCCCGGGCGGTCTTGGCGTTCGCCTTCGAGCGCGATGCCGCGGTGGTGGACACCAACATCGCTCGCGTATTGGCTCGCAGGGCAGGCCAGCGCCTCACTGCGACGCAGGCACAGAAGGCGGCCGACGACGCGCTGCCGCGCGGCGAGTCGTGGGCGTGGAACCAGTGCCTGATGGATCTCGGCGCAACGGTGTGTCGACCGGTCCCGGTGTGCGACGAGTGCCCGGTCGCGCGCGGGTGTGCCTGGCGCGGGAAGGGGCCAGACCCGGCAGAGGGGTCGGCTGGGGTCAGCCGGCCGCAATCGCCCTTCGAGGGCAGCGAGCGCCAGGCGCGTGGGCGACTGCTACGCGCGCTCACCACCGGCGGCAGCGTGCCGCTGGCGAGAGTGGAGGATGTCATGCAGCACCCCAAGGCGCGAGCGCTGGTCGATTCGCTGTGCGCCGAAGGGCTGGTGGTTCGCGAGGGGGAGTGGTTGCGCCTGCCCTAGCTGGGCCCACGCGCTGGCCGGGTCAGGCCTCGGCGACCGAGCTGGACGTGCTGGACGAGCTGCTGCTGGAGCTGGTGCTGCTGGAGGTGGAGGTGGTGTCCGGGGGCTGCGACGCGGCGACGACCGCGTCGGCCATCAGCCCGCCGCGCAGCTTGTACGCCGCGCCGGTGAGGTGGATGTGGTCGCGGGCGAACAGGCTGACCGGGTTGGGATGGCCGTCCACGAACGACGACCACGCGATCGGCACGATTCGGGCACCCGTGAGGCGCTGGTTCCACTGGTCCTCGAAATACGTGTACGAACCACCGCGGAGCGTGCGGACATCCATCCACAGGATCGGGTTGGTGGTGGTGCCGATGGCGTTGACACCCTTCTGGATGGTGCCCGAGTAGGTGGCGACGTATGCGCTGCTGGACCGTGCATCGTTGGTGCCGAGAGCGACCACCCAGCGCACCTGCGGTGCACGCCACACCTGGCTACCGTTCTTGAGGCGGGTGATGACCTGTACGCCGGAGTTGACCACTCCGGAGACGACAACACGTCGCGAGACCGCCCCGTCGATGCAGATCGGGCCGAAGCCGGCGTCGATCAGCCGGTTCATCGTGGCATTCAGCGCGCCGTAGGTGAGCGAGTCGCCGACCACCGCCACGGGTCCCTTGGGGCCGGCACCCGTGTACAGCGCGCTCTTCCACGAGCTGCTCTTG
>CAZREK010000007.1:0-18352 GCA_964598965.1 uncultured Bifidobacterium sp.
CCACTCAGTCCGTCATCTCGCGTCTCGAGGAAGGGGGTGGTGCCAAGAGCCGCATCGACACGCTTGCCCGGGTTGCCGCTGCCCTCGGTCGGCACTTGGTCATCTCGTTCCCCGAGAAGGTCCCAGCCCGCCTCACCAATGCGGTGCAGGTCGCCTGACCGAAGGCACCACTCACGCACCTGTGAGCGCGAGCACGGCGTACGCGGCCAGCCAGTGCTCCACCATGTAGTCGTCACCGCACACGCGGTCCAACGACGCGGCTAGGTGGGCCTCCGCCGCGCGATCCAGGTCCTCGCGTCTACCCAGCGCGGCTGACAACACACGCAACCCATGTGCTCGGTGCAGGTTCAGGCCGTGCAGGTGCGCGATCTGTCCGTCGGAGGTGTCGCTGACCGTCACCGGCGCGAGCAGCGACGGCGGCACGGTGGGCAGGAACCCGGCGAACCACTCGCGGAAGCGACCCGCGGGCAGCACCATCGACATCAACTCGGTCTCGGTCAAGGCGGCGGACAGGAAGTCGGCGCCGTCCGGTTCCCAACGCGCGGGGTAGTCCACGTCGTCGGCGAACCAGCGCACCGCAGCCGCGGCGATCGCGTCACGCAACGCGGGGTCGCAGCGGTCGGCCCACAACCATGTGCGCGCCAACCCGAACGCGGAGTTCGTGTGCATGCCGTTGCGCAACGGGTACGCGGCCACCGCCAGCCATCGCTGCAGCAACTCGGACAACACGGTGGTCAACGGTTCCATCGCGGCCGACCAACGACCGGCATCGGCGGTCGGGTCCGCCGCAGCCCAGTCCGCCAACTCGTGGGCCAACGTGAACACCCAACCCCACCCGTACGGCCGGCTGAAGCCGCGGTGGTCGGCGAAGTAGGCAGCCTCGGTGGCCAGCGCAGCGGGGGTGAGGTGCTCGTTCAGCGTCGCATGCGCATCGCCCCCCACCACATCGGGGCAGTGGCGCAGCAGGCGCGCCAACGCCCAATGCATCTCCACCGCGGAGTGCCAGTCGTAGCAGCCGTAGAACGCGGGGTGCACTTGGCGCGGCGTGGGCCGATCGTCGGGGTGGTCCATCCGGTGGCGCAGATCGTTCGGGTACTCCAAGCGGACGGCTCCGACGATCGTGGTCGCGAACGCCGCAGCAACAGGGTCCAGCGGGTTGGCCATGACGGCTCCTTCGTGATCGCCCGAGTCAGCCCTTCGACACTACGGCCACGGGGCCACCCGCAGCGCGGCCACCGCCACCGCGGCAGCAGGCATCGCTCGGTCGCGGGCTATCGTCGCCGTCGCACGGACCGGGGGGCTCGTGCGTTGGGGGGAACACCGATGGGCAAGCGCGATGCGTTCACCGGCACGATCGGGCGCACGTTCGCCGACTCGACACCGGCCTGGCCGCCGCTGGAACACGCACCCGACGGTGCGCCCAACGTCGTGATCGTGCTGCTCGACGACGTCGGCTACGCGCAGTTCGGTTGCTACGGCAGCGACATCGCCACGCCCACCTTCGACCGCCTCGCCGGTGACGGCCTGCGCTACGCGAACTACCACACCACCGCGCTCTGCTCGCCGACCCGCGCCTGCTTGATGACCGGGCGCAACCACCACGCCAGCGGCATGGCGCGCATCGTCGAGTTCTCGTCCGGCTTCCCCGGCTACGACGCGATGATTCAACCGGAGAACGGGTTCCTGCCGGAGGTGTTGGTGCGCAACGGCTATGCCACCTTCGCCGTCGGCAAGTGGCACCTCGCGCCCGCCAGCGAGATGACCCTGGGCGGGCCGCGCCACCGCTGGCCGCTGAACAAAGGGTTCGAGCGCTACTACGGCTTCCTCGCCGGCGAGACCGATCAGTACCAGCCGGACCTCATCGCCGACAACCATCAGGTGGCGCCGCCGCGCACAGCGGACGAGGGCTACCACCTCACCGAAGACCTCGTGGACCACGCGCTGGGCTACATCAAGGACCTGCGCGCCTACTCGCCCACCAAGCCGTTCTTTCTTTACGTCGCGCCCGGCGCGTGTCACGCACCGCACCAAGCACCGCCGTCGTTCATCGACCCCTACCGCGGCCAGTTCGACAAGGGTTGGGACGCGTGGCGCCAAGAGGTCTTCCAGCGTCAGGTGGCCAGCGGCCTGCTGCGCCCCGGCACCCAGTTGAGCGAGCGCCCCTCGTGGGTACCCGCGTGGGACACGCTGACCGCCGACGAACGTCGCCTGTACGCGCGAATGATGGAGGTGTTCGCCGGCTTCATGACGCACACCGACGCGCAGATCGGGCGCATCGTCGACTTCCTCGAGCAGCACGGCGAGCTGGACAACACCGTGTTCATCGTGATGAGCGACAACGGCGCGTCGGCGGAGGGCGGGCCCAGCGGTTCGTTCAACGAGCAATACTTCTTCAACTTCGTGCCCGAGAGCATGGAGGAGAACCTGCGGCGCATCGACGACCTCGGCGGGCCGCACGCCAACAACCATTACCCGTGGGGTTGGGCGTGGGCGGGCAACACCCCGCTGAAGCGCTTCAAGCGCGACACCCACGAAGGCGGTGTGTGCGACCCGTTCGTGTTGCACTGGCCGGCGCGCCTCGGCGGCGCACGCGGCACGCGCCATCAGTACGTGCACGCGATCGACATCGCCCCCACGCTGCTGGACCTCATCGGCATCGAACCACCGACACACATCAACGGTGTCGAGCAATCGCCGCACGATGGCATCAGCATTGCCTCCACACTCACCGACGCGAGCGCACCCGAGGTGCACCACACGCAGTACTACGAGATGCTGGGGTCGCGCGCCATCTACCACGACGGCTGGAAGGCGGTGGTGTTCCACCCGCCCGCAGCCATGGCCTACGACGGCACCGACGCCGGGCGCCGCTCGTTCGACGACGACATCTGGGAGCTCTACCACGTCGCCGAAGACTTCTCCGAGTGTGACGATGTGTCCGCGCAGTGCCCCGAGAAGTTGGCCGAGCTGCAGCAACTGTGGTGGAGCGAAGCCGAGCGCAACCAGGTGCTGCCACTGAACAACCAGCCGGGCAAGTTCGGCGACTCGCGGTTCCGGCGTGAGCGCTACGTGTACCTGCCGGGCATCTCGTCGATTCCGGAGAACATGGCACCGAACCTGCGCAACCGCGGGTTCACCATCTCCGCGGCGCTGCACGTGCCCGCCGACGGCCCGTGCGACGGCGTGATCGTCGCCCATGGTGGCCACAGCGGTGGCTATGCCCTCTACCTCGCGGGCCGTCGCCTGCACTACGTCAACAACCTGCTGGGCACGCGCTACACGACCGTGTCGGCGGAGGTCGATCTGCCCATCGGGGAGGTGCTGGTGTCGGCCGAGTTCGTCGCCACCGGCCGCTTCACCGGCGAGGTGCAACTGCGTTACGGCGACGTGCCGGTGGGCGTGGGCGCCATCCCGCTGACCACGCCGCTGACGTACGGTGTCGACCCGTTCGCCGTCGGCTACCAGCGCATGACCCCGGTGGCACCCGAGCTGCACGGCCGCGCGGAGATCACGACCGGCGTCTTGCACAGCGTGGTGATCGAGCCGCAAGGTCGCCCCTGGCGCGACCCCGAGGGCGAAGCTCGGGCTGCCCTGGCAACGCAGTAGCGGTCCAGCCGGGTCTGGCCGCCGGCTCTCGGGAAACCTTCGCGCACCCCTCGTTCACACTGGCCCTGTCGAAAGGCACGGTCGTGAACCACTCAGCCAGCAGTCGCAACCACCCCAGCCGCCACATCGTCCATCAGGGCCGCGCCATCCCCGCCGGCTGGCGCACGCTGCACCTGGTCGATGCCGACAATCTGTTGGGCGACCCTCAGTGCACCGACGCGGCCCACATCGGCGCCGTGTTCCAGGCCTACCGCACGGCCTCGGCCTTCACCCCTGGCGATCACGTGGTGGTGGCCACTGGCTGCAACTCGCACCACGCGCTCACCGTCGAGCTCGCGTGGCCCTCCGTCTGCCATCGGCGCCGCTCCGGCCCCGACGGTGCCGACATGGCCCTCTTGGAAGAGTCGCAGTGGGCGGCCAGCGTCGGTCGCTTCCGCCGGGTCGTCATCGGCAGCGGCGATCGCATCTTCCTCGCCGCGCTCGACCAGCTGCGGTCAGCGGACATCGCGGTCGATGTCGTGTCCCGCCGGCGCTCGCTGTCCGCCGCGCTCGCGCTACGCGCCCGCGGCTCGCTCCACTACCTCCCGGAGGTTGTATGACCGCTACCAAGGCCCCTCGCCGTTGCCCGCGCTGCGGCTCCAGCGCCATCGTTCCCATCGTCTACGGCATGCCCAGCCAGCAGTTGTTCCGTCGTTCCCAGCGGCGCGAGGTGCTGTTGGGTGGCTGCGTGCTCTCCCCCGATCAACCCTCGCACGGCTGTGCCGACTGCGACTGGCCGAACGAAGACCTGTGGGAGACCGACGACGACTGACCGGGCAGCGCACCTGCTTGCTACGGTCCCGGTCGTGGCATTGTTCACCGAGCCCGTCGGTCGTCGGCGGCTGATCGCACTCATCGGTGGCGCGGTCTGCCTGCTCTTGGCCAAGGGCTACCTGTTCGTGCACGACCGCGAGCAATACGAGGACGGCAACTTGCTGATCACCGTGGTCTTCACAATGCTCGCCGCGGGTGCGATCTACCTCGTGCTGTGGCTGGGTGCGAAGGTGCGCCGGCACCACGACTGACACGCGGCCTGATCGCGTCGTGCGATGCTGAGCGCTTCACCCCGACGTGCTCACGCCGCACGCCGCCACTTCGAGGAGCCCGCCGTGCCCGACACCGTCTTCCTGACCGACCGCATCGAAGTCACTCGGCCGATTCCGGCCCCGCCCTCGGCGATCTTCGACATCCTCCGCAGCCCCGCGGGTCATGTCGCCATCGACGCCTCCGGCATGCTGCAGGACTACACCGGTCAGCCGGCGGAGAAGGTGGGCGACACGTTCGTCATCCACATGGACCGTGAGTCGCTGAACGACTTCCCGCTCGGCCGCTACGACGTCACGGTGCACATCATCGCCTTCGAACGGGACAAGGAGATCGCGTGGGACCTGGGGGAGGCGCTGGGCATTCCGCACTTCTACGGGTACCGGCTGGAGCCGGGGGAGAACGGCGTCACCATCGTGACTTCGTACTACGACTGGTCGAAGGTGACCGGTGGCATCAAGGAGCGCTTCCCGATCGTGCCGGACAGTGCCCTGCGCGCCACCTTGGGCATTTTGGAACGGACCGTGCGCCGCGGCTTGTGAGCAGGCTCAGCCCGCGCCCGGGGCGATGACCGCAATACCCATCGAGCGGGTTGGCGCGTCAGGCCGCGAGGTACTCGGGCCACAGTTCGATGATCGTCTCGAACAGGCCCTGGGGGTGCGGCGACACCCACATGTGGTACTGCCACTGCTGCACGGGGCGACCGTCGGCACCGCGCCAGCCCGAGTTGATGCAGGCCTCGAGGTCGTCGGCCAACGCATCGAACCCTGCGCCGGCCTGTGGCCCGTCCTGCAGGCGGGCGCGACTGGCGGACTCGCGCATGTGGGCCAGCCAGTAGCCGGCATTTGTGGCATCGATGATGACGTGGTGGTGGTTCGCCTGGGGGATGGCCGGGCGAACCCGAGTGTGCGCCTGACGGTTGCGGCGGGAACGGCGGGGCTGAGGGCGGCGGGTGGTGTTCATGCCCCGAACGATGACAAAGGGGTGTGACAGGGTTCGGCCAGCGTCGCCCACTCAGCAGAACGGCACGATGCTCGCGGTCTCGTGGCATACTCGTCCGGCTATGCCCCGTCTGTGTCTTTCATCAGTTCTTGCCCTTTCGGTGCTGGCCGTGGGTGTTGCGGTCGGAACCAACGCAACGCCGTCCCAAGCCCTCGGCGACTACATCGTCAACAGCTCGGCCGGGTGCCAAGCGTTGCTCGACGACCCCGATGTCGACGGGTCGATCTCGGGCACGGAGTGCATCGTCACCTCGTCGACCACTATTTCCTCAGCAACGCACATCGGTGTCTGGGCAGGCTGGACGCTGACGCTGCGCCCCTCGTCCGAGCTCACAATCCTCGCTGCCATGGACGTGCTGGGCGGCGGGACCCTCCGGATCGAGGGGCCGGTCACGAACGGTGGAGCCCTCTTTGTGGTTGGCGGCAACTTGGTTGTCGCTGCCCCGTTCACGAACACGGACCTCGTGTTCGCCAGCACGGCGACGGTGACGGTGCAGGCCGATCTCATGAACTCGAACACATGGGAGAATCCGAGTTCCTCGGTGTCCATTGCTGGGGCGACCTTCACCAATGCTGGAACCTTCAACAACGTGATCGGTGGCTCGGTCACAGTGATCGAGGCGCCGGTCTGCGGCGCCTTCGTCAACACTGGAGCGTTCGGTCCGACGCCAGTGGTCGACGCCTGCACCCCGAAGGTGGGGGTCGAGCAGGCTGTCAGCCAGGCCGACCCCACGCCCGCCGGCCCGGTGCTGTTCACCGTGACGTGGGGCGAAGACGTCACTGGCTTCGACCTCTCGTGCGTGCAGGTGTCGTTTACAGGCACGTTGAGCGGTACGGCTGACTCGATCACGGGTGGGCCGCGTGAGTACACGGTGTCCGTGTCGGTGGCGGGCGAGGGAACCGTCGCCCTGTCGGTGCCCGCGGGATGCTTGGCGGATGGCGCGAACAACCTCAGTGCTGACAGCACCTCGGTGGACAACGCCGTGGCCGTCGCCTTGCCCGAGCCAGCAGAACCCGACCCCGACCTCACGCCCACCGGTGGCGGTAGCTCGGTCGCGTTGCCTGCGCTGTTGCTGCTGATGGCTGGTGGCGCACTGGTGCTCGCCGGCCGCCGTCGGTCAGCGACGCGCTGAGCCTTCGTTCATCCCGGGCGCGCCTCGACTCGTCCGCTCACTGCGCCGAACCCGATGACCCCGCCGCCCACGCCAGGGGCGGTCGCGGTGATCGTCACCTCGTCGCCGTCCTGCAGGAACGTGCGCTCGCTGCCGTCGGACAGGCGAAATGCCTGCGCACCGTTGCGGCTCATCTCGGTCAGCGATCCGTACTGGTCGGGTTCGGGGCCACTGACCGTGCCCGACGCGAACAGGTCACCCGTGCGCAGCGAAGCGCCATTGGCAGTGAGGTGTGCCATCTGCTGTGCCGCAGTCCAGTACATGGTGGCGAACGGGGGCCGCGACACCAGCGAGCCATTCACGCGCACCTCCAGCGTCAGGTCCACGCCGTCGCGCCGGCCGTTGTCGTCCAAGTAGGGCAGCACCGGTGTGTCGCGCTGCGGCGGCCGGCACCATGCGTTCTCCAACGCCGCCAGCGGCACGACCCAGGGTGACACCGACGTGAGGAACGACTTGCCCAGGAACGGCCCGAGCGGCACGTACTCCCACGACTGGATGTCGCGTGCCGACCAGTCGTTCACCACGCACACCCCGAACACATGGTCCTTGAACGCGTGCACGGGCACCGGACGGCCCAGTTCCGACGGAACACCCACCACCCAACCGACCTCGGCCTCGATGTCCAGCTTCTCCGTCGGCCCGTACCGCGGCTGCCCGTCGGCCATCACGCGCTGGCCGGAGGGCCGCACCACCGGCGTGCCCGACACGCGAACGGTGCCCGCTCGCCCGTGGTACCCGATGGGGATGTGCTTCCAGTTCGCACCCAGCTCGGGTTGCCCCGGCCGCAGGATGCGCCCGAGGTTCCGTGCGTGGTGCTCGGACGAGTAGAAGTCCACGTAGTCCGCCACGTCAAAGGCAAGGTGCATGTGCACCGACTCGACGGGCACGAGGTGGGGCTCCACGTCAGTGCGTGCAGTTGCGTCGGTCAACAGCTCGGTGAGCCGCTCGCGGACCTGTGCCCACGCCCGTGGACCTGCGGCCATGATTGCGTTGAGCGTCGGCTCGCTCAGCTCCCGCACGTCGGGCAACACAGCGGCAAGGTCCAGCACATACCGACCGATGGCCACGCCGAGGCGCGGTTGCTCGCCGGCGCCGATGGTGAACGCACCGTACGGCAGGTTGCCGATGGGGAATGATGAGTCGTCGGCGCCTTCGACCCAACAGGCCGAAGTCACCGCGCCCACGTCCAGGGGTACTCCTCGTCGTCGATCGCCAGTGCGGCCTGCGTCAACGACAACGGCGCGAAGGTGTCGACCATCACCGCCAACTCGTCCACCTCGGTCACACCGATGCTGCGTTCGTACGAGCCCGGCTGCGGGCCGTGCGTGAGGCCCGCAGGATGCAACGAGATCGACCCCGACCCGATGCCACTGCCGGACCTGGCCGCGTAGTTGCCCGCCACGTAGAAGAGCACTTCATCGCTGTCGATGTTGTGGTGGTAGTAGGGAGCGGGAATCGCGTCGGGGTGGTAGTCCACCTTGCGTGGCACGAAGTTGCACACCACGAACCCGGGCGCTTCGAACACCTGGTGCACGGGCGGCGGCTGGTGCACGCGGCCGGTGATCGGTTCGAAGTCGTCGACATGCAGCCCGTACGGATACAGGCAGCCGTCCCAACCCACCAGGTCGAACGGGTGGCGCGCGTGGGTCACGATGCTGCCCGTGTCGCCATGACGCACGTACACCTCGACGTCGGTGTCATCCACGTAGAGCGGCTCGCTCGGCGCGCGCAGATCGCGCTCGCAGTACGGCGAGTGCTCCATGAACTGCCCACCACGGGTGAGGTAACGAGAAGGGGGCGCGACGTGACCGCGGGCGGCGATCACCAGCGCGCCGACCGGCTCATCATCGTCCGGCACCCACCGATGGGTGGTGCCACGCGGCAACACCACGTACATGCCCGCCGTCGCCTGCAACACGCCGTACGCAGTCTCCACCACTGCGCTGCCTCGGTGCACGAACACGCACTCGTCTGCGCCCGCGTTGCGGTACAGCGGGGAGGGTTGCGTGGCGTGGAACCACGAGAGGGTGACATCGGCGTTGGTCAACAGCGCGAGCCGTCCGGTGACAGCGTCTGCTGCCGGTACGGCGAGATCGCCCGTTCGCAGGTGCCGTCCGCGCAGCGGATGGTTGGCCACGACCTGCTCGCGCGGCAGCGGCCATTCACGCGACGCGGTGATCGCCGCGGGCAAGTACCGGTGATACAGCAGGGCGGACTCGGCGGAGAAGCCGTTCGCGCCGACCAACTCCTCGTAGTACAGCGCACCGTTCGCGGCCCGGTGCTGAGTGTGGCGCTTGTGCGGCACGTCGCCGACACAGAGATAGTGCGGCATCAGACGCGTGCTCCCACCACGGCGAGCAGCCGCTCGTCGTCGGCCTCGTCGAAGCAACCCCCCACGACGTCGACCACCTCGGACAACGAGCGCGCGGCGAACAGCACCGGCTGGTAGCGAGTGATGTCGTACGGCACCATGGCCATCGCGGCCAGGTCGAGGGGGCGAATTTCCGCCTGTGTGAAGGAACTCAACTCGCCGAACGAACTGAGGATCCCCGCGCCGTAGGTCCGCAACTCGCCGCGCTCCCACACGCACCCGAACTCGATGCTGAACCAGAAGATGCGACTGAGCGCGTCGAGCGCCTTCGGCTCGGTGACGCGCCGCACGGCGCGCCCCATCGCTCGGCAGACGTCGGCCAACTCCGGCACCGCCAACGACAGGCCGTGCCCCACGACCTCGTGGATGACATCGGGCTCGGGTGTGTAGAGCGGCACCGACTGGTGGCGCAGGTACTGGGTGGAAAGGAACAGGCCATCGGCCAGCGAGCCATAGAAGTCACGCAGTTCGGCCAAACCGGGTACGACGCCGTAGCTGAAGCCGGTCAGAGGTTGCAGCGCCGAGGTCACTTCGTCCAGTTGCGGCACGCGGTCCTGTGGCAGACCCAACCGAGGCATCGCGTCGAGAATGCATCCGGCTGCGCGCTCGCGCAGCAGCGGCAGCAGTTCGCGCCACACGGTCGCCCACACCTCGTTCTCCACGGGCGTGTACTCGATGCGCGGGGTCGGCGCGCCTCGGCGCCACTCGGCTGATCGTTGCGCCACCTCGTCACGGCGGGCCCGGTACACCGGGTCGGCGAAGCCGGGGTGGTCGGCACCCAATGCCACATGGCCCGCGGCGTCGAGCACCGAATAGCCGTGGCCGCGTGAGCCGGCGGCGGGCGGCTCAGAGGTTGCCACGCAGGTCCTGCTCGCGCTCGATGGCTTCGAACAGTGCCTTGAAGTTCCCCTTGCCGAAGCCTTCGCTGCCATGACGCTCGATCAGTTCGAAGAACACCGTCGGTCGGTCCTGCACGGGCTTGGTGAAGATCTGCAGTAGGTAGCCCGACTCGTCCCGATCGGCGAGGATGCCGCGTGTGCGCAACTGGTCCACGTCGATGTGCATCGGCCCCACCCACGACTCGAGCGTGTCGTAGTAGCTGTCGGGTGTGGTCAGGAACTCGACGCCGGCGGCGCGCATTGCGTCGACCGCGGTGACGATGTCGTCCACGTTGAACGCGAGGTGCTGCACACCGGGGCCGCCGTAGAACTCGAGGTACTCGTCGATCTGCGAACGCTTCTTCGCGACTGCCGGCTCGTTCAACGGGAACTTCACCACGCGCGTGCCGTCCGCCACCACCTTGCTCATCAACGCCGAGTACTCGGTGGCGATGTCGTCGCCGACGAACTCGGCCATGTTGGTGAAGCCCATCACCCGGTTGTAGAACGCGACCCACTCGTCCATCGCGCCCATCTCGACATTGCCCACGCAATGGTCGATGGCGGTCACCCACGGCTGGGTGTTCGCGGCCAGGCCCATCGTGCGCGCCTCGTACCCGGGCAGGTACGGGCCGTCGTACGCGGCGCGCTCGACGAAGGTGTGGCGGGTCTCGCCGAACGTCGCGATGGCGGCGGTCACCACCGCGCCCCACGCGTCGCTGGTCTCGATCGGTTCCTGCAGCGAGCGCGCGCCGCGGGCCACCGCGAGGGCATGGGCGGCACGCGCATCGGGCACCGCGATCGCCAGGTCGATCACGCCGTCACCGTGGCGGGCGACGTGCGCGGCAAGCGCGGAGTCGGGTCGTAGGGCGCTCTCGAACACCAGGCGCGCGCTGCCGGACCGCAGCACGTAGGCCGCCGAGTCACGGTGGCCGGTCTCTGGCCCGCGATAGGCGCACACCTCGAAACCGAAGGCAGACGAGTAGTAGTGCGCTGCCTGGCGGGCGTTGCCGACGGCGAAATGCACCGCATCGAGGCCCAGCACGGTGAGCTGATCGGTGGGGTGCACAGTCTCCAGTAGGGCAGCCATACGCAGAGTGTGAGCGACGTGGACGGTCTGGTCAATACATCACCCGAACTCTGGACGAATCGCCCGTCGTAGAGCGCTTATGCTGCAGAAATGTCCGCAGAATTGGCATCTGACCGCCTCACACTGGACGCCATCGACCGCCGCATCCTGGCCGAGTTGGAGGCCGACGGCCGCGCCTCGGTCTCGAAACTGGCCGAGCGCTGCCACATCAGTAGAGCCACGGCGTACGCCCGCCTCGAACGGCTGCAGTCCAGCGGCGTGATCCTCGGCTTCACCGCCAAGGTCGATCATCAGCGTGCCGGTCTGGGGGTGACCGCCATCGTCGAGGTGACGATGGAGCAGAAGTCGTGGCGCCATGCGCTGACGGCAATGGCGGCATTGCCCGGGGTGGCAATGGTGGCTGCCACCACCGGCCAGGCGGACGTCGTGCTGCTGGTGCGCGCGCCGGACCTCACCGCGCTGCGCGATGTGATCCTCGAAGGGCTGCAGAACCTCGACGAAGTTCGCTCCACTCATTCGGTCATCGTCCTGGAAGAGCACTGGCCGGAGCTGTTGGCCAAGACTCTCGGCGCGGCCTAGGGCGGTCCGGTCAACGCCGGCTCGAGGCGCGGCTACGGTGACGCGATGCGTTCCCACGGTGCCCCTGGCACGTTGACGGTGGCCGCAGTGCAGGCCACACCGGTGTTCCTCGATCGCGCGGCCACGGTGATGGTCGCTGCGGGTCAGGTGGCCGCTGCCGACGCCGACCTGGTGGCCTTTCCCGAATCCTTCCTGCCCGGCTACCCGGACTGGGTGTGGCGCCGCCCACCGATGAGCGACGGTGACTATTATGCGCGCCTTGTCGCCAACGCGGTGCGCGTCGACAGCGCGGACCTCGACCCGTTGCGCGATGCGGCTCGCGACGCGGGTTCGTGGGTCGCCGTGGGCGTCACCGAGCGAGCGGACTCGGACTCGCTGTACAACACCGTGGTGTACATCGACGCCCAGGGGGCGATCGCCGGTCGCCACCGCAAGCTGGTGCCCACCGGTGCCGAGCGCCTGGTGTGGGCCAACGGCAACGAGCACCTGCTGACCGTCGTCGACATCGGCGGGGTGAAGGTGGGCTCGCTGATCTGCTGGGAGAACTACATGCCGCTGGCGCGCATGGCGATGTACGAGCGCGGCATCGACGTGCTGCTGTCACCCACCTGGGACAACAGTGACGAGTGGGTACCCACGTTGCGCCACATCGCCAAGGAGGGTCGCATCTTCGTCGTCGGCATCACCGCGTTCCTGCGCGGCAGCGACGTGCCGCGCGACCTACCCGGCGCGGACGACATGTATGGCGGCGACGACGACCTCATGTCGCGCGGCAACAGCACCATCGTCGCACCGGGTGGCGAGGTGCTCGCCGGCCCACTGGTGGGCGAGGCCGGACTCGTGCGCGCCACGCTCGACCTGTCACAGATCGCGGCGGGTCGACGCATGTTCGACCCAACAGGCCATTACTCGCGACCGGACGTGCTGCGGCTGGACGAACCGCGGCGCTAGCGACGCCCGGACGGTCAGGTCATCAACGCGACCAGTTGGTCGAGAGCTGCGCCCCAACCGTCGTGGAAGCCCATCTGTTCGTGACGGCGCGCATCTGCTTCGTCCGCGTGCATCGCGATCGCGCGGTAGCGGGTGCCTCCACCTTCCGCAGGCTCGATCTCGATGCGTCCGGTGAACGGTAGATCGGCCCCGTTCGTGGGGACCACCGGGCGGAAGTCGGCGCCCATCACGCTGGTGAACACCAACAGGCGCTCCGGCTCCACCACCAAGTAGCACCCCTTGTTGGGGTACTGCTCGCCCTCGGGCGACTCCATCGTGATCACGTTGCCGCCGCCGGGGCGCAGGTCGATCTCGGCCTTGGCCGTCTTCCACGGTGCGGGCGTGAACCATTGGACGATCAGCGCGGGGTCGGTCCACGCGGCCCACACTTCGCGGGGCTGACGGGGATGGTGCGCTCGAGCACGAGATCCAGGGTCGGGTTCGGTGTGTAGCTCATTGGTGTTGTCCTGTTCGGGTCAGGTGCTTGCTTGGTCAGGTGGTGGTGAGGAGCTCGTCCAGTTGATCCAGGCGGCGGTGCCAGTGGCTGCGATGTGTGGAGAGCCAGGCGCCGGCTTCGGTCAGCGGGTTGACGGTGAGTTGGTAGATGCGGGTGCGGCCGGCCTTGTGCGAGCTGACGATGCCGGCGTGCTCGAGCACGTCGAGGTGTTGCAGGAAGGACGGCAGGGCCATGGCGAACGGGCGTGCGAGTTCTGTGGCGCCGGCGGGCCCAATGCTGAGCCGTTCGACGACGGCGAGACGGGTGGGGTCGGCCAGTGCCTTGAAGATCGAGGCCAGTTCGGTTCGGTCCTGTTGGTTAGGTATATGCCTAACTATCGCGAAGATGCCCGGGTCTGTCAAGCCTCAACAGTGGTTTCGCACGGCAGCCCGATATGTTCCGCCGCACGGCACGTGGCGTGTGCCGGATCGGCCCTTCGGCCCTCACTTGCGTGGTGCGCCGTGTTCGGCGCGCGTGTCCGAATCGAGGTTCGCAAATGGTCGAGTGCCATGAGTGCCACAACGAGATGACCACCGGCGTGTCGTGCACGGTGGACGTGTTGCATCAGCGCGGGCGCGCGATTGCGCTCGCTCCGTTCCGTGCGCGGGTCGCCGGTGGGTCGGCGCGCTGCGGTGACTGCGGCGTCGCCGACGGCGGCTTCCACCATCCTGGCTGCGACCTGCAGTCCTGTCCTGCCTGCGGGCGCCAGCTGCTGTCGTGCGGTTGCCGCTTCGACGAGTTCGAGGACGGCGAGATCGACGACGACGTGTACGAGGACCCTGAGTGCGACGACGAGGTGCTGGGAGTTGACTGGTAGCGCTCTCCCAGTGGAAGCCCGCGCAGCAGCGACCTACGGTGCGCTCGGCGTGGAGTACGAGCTGGTCGTCTGACCCTACGACTGAACGGCGAATCCGGCGGGTTCGTAGGCGCAGGCGGGGTCCTCGCCCAGCGGGTCGCCGCTGGTGACGAACGCGCGCGCTCGCGAACCACCGCACAGGTCGGCGTACTCGCAGCGCCCGCACTTGCCACCGAACTCCATCGCCCGAATGCGCCGCAGCATCGGGTCGTCGCGGTAGATCGTCGCCAGCGGGGTGTCCCGCACCGAACCGAGGCCCAACGGCAGGAAGCCGGCCGGGTACACCTCGCCGTCATGCGCGACGAACAGGATGCCCTTGCCGTCGCGCGTGGAGGCCGTGCGCGCGGAGGAATGGTCCGACGGCGGGCCCACCTGGTCGATCAGTCGCGCGGACAGCCGCTCGTACAACTCGCCGGTCGGTAGCACCTCCGGCTGCTGCCGACGTTGTTGCACCACACGCCGGAAGAACGGCCCTTCGACGGTGCGCACGATGAATCCGTAGTACGACGCGTCGTACAGGAAGTGCGCCACCTCCTCGTGGTGTTGCGGGCTGACCGCGTCGGTGGACTCGCCGCGCCCCACGTGCACGAGGAAGAACACCTCCCAGATGTCCGCACCCGTGTCGCGAAGGATTGCCGCGACGTCGGCGAGCTCCTCGACGTTGCGAGCCATCACCGTGGTGTTGATCTGCACCTTCAGACCCGCGTCCACCAACGCGCGGATCGCGGGGATGGTGCGGTCGAAGTGGCCGGGTATGCCGCGCACCCCGTCGTGCGTCGCCGCTGTGGCACCGTCCAGGCTGAGCGACACTGCGCTGACACCGACGTCGACCATCCGCCGAATCGCCTCGAACGTCAGCATCGGGGTCACCGACGGCGACATCGCCACCGGCAGGCCCAACTCGCGCGCGTATGCGGCCAGCTCGAACACGTCGGGGCGCAGCAGACAGTCACCGCCGGTGAGCACCAGGATGGGGAACGGACGCCCGAACTCCGCGACCTGCTCGATCAGCCGGCGCCCCTCCGCGTGGCTCAACTCGCCGGGCAGCGCCTGCAAGGTGGCCGAGGCACGGCAGTGGTGGCATGCCAGCTGGCACGAGCGGGTGACCTCCCAGAACACCAGCATCGGCCGCTTGGCGAAGTCGAGCGCAGTGCTGCGGTGGCCGGGGAGTGCAGCGACGTTCACCTCGCCAGTGTGTCGCCACGGCGAGCCGCGCTCACACGGCCGAAAGACCCGAGGGTGCGGCCGGAGCGGCGGCGTCGGTCACGTACGCTCCTGGGTGATGCCTCCTGCTCCAGTCTCCGTCGTCGGGTTCGACCATCTGGTGCTGAAGTGCGCCGATGTCGAGACCACCCTTGCGTGGTACCGCGACCGCCTGGGCCTGGAAGGTGTGCGAGTGGAGGAGTGGCGGGCGGGGAAGGTCATCTTCCCGTCCGTGCGCGTGAACGCGCGGACGATCATCGATCTCATCCCCGGGACTCATGACGACGGTCGTCTCGACCACTTCTGCTTGGTGGTGGCACACACCGACTTCGAGGCGTTGAAGGCGAGCGGCGAGTTCGACGTGGTGGACGGGCCGGGCACCCGCTTCGGCGCCCAGGGCGACGCCACCTCGCTGTACGTGCGCGACCCGGACGGTGCCGTCGTGGAGCTGCGCTACTACCCCTCGACCTGACCGAACACTCCGGGACAGGGAGGGCACAAGGGCACAAGGCGGGCGGCCCGACAGTCCCTAGTTGGCCCTTGCGTGGCGGGCGGAAGATGCAGCCATGAACACGTTCCGGAGGTGATGCGGTGACCACCATCGCCAACAAGCCCGAACCCATGCTGCTGCCTCAGTACTGCAAGGGGTGCGGGCGATGCATCGAGTCGTGCACCAAGGGGTGCATTTCGCTCGGAACCGAGATCAACCCGCTGACCGGCCTCGTGCCGGTCGTTCTCGATCTGGAGAAGTGCAACCACTGCGGGCTGTGCATCGACGCCTGCCCCGAGCCGTTCGGCATGCGACCAGAGGGTGAAGAGGAAGCATTCGAACTGGTCGACCCCGCGCACCTGTGCGGCCCGCGACCGTTCGACGCGCCCGTCCCCATCGCTCGCCCCGACGTGACGATGCCGTTGCCCGAGCGCACCACGATGGTGATGAAGGGCACCTACGCCGCGGCCGTCGGCGCGGTGCTGGCCGGTTGCCGCCATGTGTACGGCTACCCGATCACGCCGTCCACCGAAGGCGCGGAACTGATGGCCAAGGTGCAGCCGGCGCTGTCCGGTGTGTTCGTGCAGGCCGTCAGCGAGGTCGCCACCGTCAACATGATGTACGGCGCCGGCGGGGCGGGGAAGCGGTGCATGACCTTCACCAGCTCGCCCGGCTTCAGCCTGATGCTGGAGGGCATCTCGTACATGATCGGCGCCGAAGTGCCGGGCGTGTTCGTCAACATCATGCGCGGTGGTCCGGGGCTGGGGAACATCGCCCCCGAACAGGCCGACATCAAGCTGGCGTGCCGCGGGCTCGGCCACGGCAACACGCAGGCGATCGTGCTCGCCCCGGCGACACCGCAGGAGATGCTCGATTGCTCGATGCTCGCCTTCGACCTCGCGTTCAAGTACCGCAACCCGGTGATGATCCTGGGCGACGGCTACCTCGGCCAGATGACCGGCAAGGTGCACCTGCCCGACCACATGGTGCTGCCCGGCATGCCCGAGTGGGCGGTCAGCGGCGACCACTCGCACCGTGGCAACCTCATCTGCTCGATCGAGCTGTCCGAGGTCGGCCTCGAACTGCACAACCAGGCGCTCGATGCCAAGTACGCGCAGATGAAGGCCGCCGAGCAGCGCGCCGACCTGCACCGCTGCGACGACGCCGAGATCATCCTGGTCGCCTGCAACACACCGGCCCAGCTGGCCAAGGGTGCGGTCAAGGAACTGCGTGCTCACGGCGTGAAGGCCGGGCTGTTCCGCCCGATCACCCTGTGGCCATTCCCCATCAAATCGTTCCGCACGGTCCTGCCGAACGCGCGCAAGGTCGTCGTGGTGGAGGCCAGCAGCGGCCAGTTGGAGGACGAGCTGCGTCTGGCGCTCAGCCATGCCGAGCTGCCACCGCCGCCGCTCAGTCATGTGCGCCGGCAAGGCGGCGTGCTGCCGTCGCAGGCCGAGATCGTCGAACACGTTCTCAACATGGAGGGGGTGCGCTGAGATGCCGTCGTCAGTCTTCTACCGCCAGTTCGAGCGCCACGATCACGCCGCCGGCCTGCACGCGCACGCCACCACCTACTGCCCCGGCTGCGGTCATGGGCTCGCGCAGAAGTACCTTGCCGAAGCGATCGACGAGCTCGGCGTGCAGGACCGCACGGTGCTGGTGTCGCCGGTGGGTTGCTCGGTGTTCAGCTACTACTACTTCGACGTCGGCAACACGCAGGCCGCGCACGGTCACAAGACGGCCAACCCCGACTCGATCGTCATCGGCTACCAGGGCGACGGCGACCTCGCGTCCATCGGTCTCGCGGAGATCATCAGCACTGCGCAGATGGGTATCCCGATCACGGTCATCTTCGCCAACAACGCGATCTACGGCATGACCGGTGGGCAGATGGCGCCCACCACCTTGAACGGTCAGCGCACCACCACCACCCCCGACGGCCGCACCGCGTACGCCGGCCAGCCGATGAAGGTGGCAGAGATGATCGCGGGCCTCGACGGCCCGGTGTTCGTGGAGCGCGTCGCGTTGTACGACAACAAGCACCGCACCCACGCGCGGCGTTCGATCAAGAAGGCCCTCGAGCTGCAGGTCAACGGAACCGGTTTCGCGTTCATCGAAGTGCTCGCCGAGTGCCCCACCCACTTGAAGCTGGACCCCGAGTCCGCCGAGCACTGGGTGCGCGACAACATGGAACCGGTGTTCCCGCTGGGCGTGTTGAAGGACACCACCGACACCGCTCGCTACCCCGACTTCCCGACCCCCAGCTTCGACCCCGAGCTGATGCTCAACGTGCTGGGTGCCACCACCAAGAAGCCGCACCGCCACGCTCACGGGTTCCCCACACACCTCGACCCCGACGACATCAGCCTGAAGCTGGCCGGTGCCGGCGGCGACGGCGCGCAAACCGCGGCGATGCTCATCGCCAAGGCGGCCATCGCGGAGGGCTTCGATGCCACGCACATCCCCAGCTACGGCCCCGAGTCGCGCGGCGGCACGTCGTACGCCGACGTGCACGTGGCGGAGAAGGAAGTGCTGTC